>CAMPKG010000278.1 GCA_946887085.1 uncultured Sphingobacteriales bacterium | reverse complement strand
CCGCGACCTCCGCCGTGACAGGGCGGCATTCTAACCAACTGAACTACCGATCCAAGACCCAGTTTTTCAACTGTTGGGCTGCAAAGATAAGTGCATTTTTCTTATTTCCGCAAAAGTTCTTTTAAAAAAATTCAAAGTCTTTTTGTTACCCTTCAGAGTAGTCTTATCCTGATGTTTACGGTGTTCCGGAATATTTTTCAGTATAGAGCCCGAACCAAACATCATTTTAGGGCTTATATGAACAATCCGCTTAGCCTATTAATTTTGTTCTCGTCCCGATGAAATTAATACTGAGCACCAGTCATAGACTCGTACTGCAAATATTGCTTTTGCTGTGCTGCTATTTTGCCAGCAGGGTGATTTTTACTCTTATCAATACTGCGCATTTCCCCTGGTTGGGTGTGGGTGGTTTTTTCAAGCTGGCGGTTTATGCGGTACGATTCGATCTTTCTGCAATAGCGCTGACGAATGCGATATATGTTCTCTTGTTTCTCCTGCCATTGCCTATTTGGCGCATGCCTATGTGGGAGCGTTTTACCCAGTGGTTTTTTGTGATCGCCAATTCGTTTGTTTTTCTCTTTGAGCTGAGTGACTGGGCTTATTATCCTTATAATCATAAAAGATCTACGGCTGATGTGCTGGACATGGTGAGCAGGAAGGGGGATTTCCTTTCGCTGCTGCCCGACTTTGTGGTAGACTACTGGTATGTGCCCATGGCATGGATAGTGTTGATTTGGGGGATTTATAAAATCAACAAGATCATCGTTAAAAAAACGCTTCTGCCAGAACCCGAAATGAAGCAAGGGCTGAAATCCATTGGTATTCGTGCGGGATATTTAGCACTGGTGCTGGCGTTGGTATTTATTGCGGTCAGGGGTGGCACACAGATGAAACCCCTGAGTCTGACCGACGCTCAGAAATACGCTCAGAATGAGTATGTACCTGTGGTGCTGAATACACCCTTCAGCGTCTTTAGTTCACTTAACAATAAGCGGCTGCCGGATACCCACTATATGAGTGATGAAATGATGCTGAGCTATGTGAACCCTGTGAAAACCTACACAGATGAGACAGAGAAGAACCTGAACGTAGTGCTTATTATACTTGAGAGTTTTTCTAAGGAGTTTACCAAGATGGGCAGGGGATACAGCTATACGCCCTTCCTGGATAGCCTGATGGATGTATCGCTGAACTGCACGAATGCCTATGCAAATGCCACGCGTTCGGCTGAAGGAATTCCTGCGATAATTGCGGGTCTCCCATCGATGATGGAGGAGCCGATTACTACTTCTATGTACGGGAACAATAAGCTTACTACCATTCCGAACCTGCTGAAGCAAAAAGGTTACACTTCAGCATTTTATCATGGGGGAACGAATGGTACGATGAGTTTTGATGTGTTTTGCAGGAACGCCGGTTTTGATAAATACTATGGCAGAACGGAATACAACAACGAAGCTGACTATGATGGTAACTGGGGTATATGGGATGAGCCCTACCTGCAATACTGCGCCAAGAATATAGGTAAGCTGAAATTGCCGTTCCTGGCGACGGTGTTTACGCTGAGCTCGCATCCGCCGTATAAGCTGCCTGCAAAGTATGAGCGCGAATTGCCGAAGGGAAAGATCCCGATAGAGACGATGGTCCGCTATTCGGATATGTCGCTGAGGAAGTTTTTTGAGACAGCATCAAAGCAAAGCTGGTACAGCAATACGCTTTTTGTGCTGCTTGCGGATCATACCTCTATGATAAGAGAGAAAGCAGACCACTATAGTATGAACCTGGGTGTGTATGCCATACCCGTGCTGTTCTACACACCGGGCGATACAAACCTGAAGGGACAGTATGATAAGCCGGTGCAGCAGATAGATATATTGCCATCCATTATGGACTATGTAGGTTATAACAAGCCGTTCTTTGCTTTCGGAAGCAGTATATTCAGCGAGGAGGACAAATTCGTTGTAACTAACTTCAGCAATAGTTACCAGTATTATGATGGTGAATACCTGCTTACTGTGAGCGGAAAGGAATCGCGCGAATTGTACCGCTACCCTGCAGACAGCACTTACAGCAGTAATATCCTGAAGGGCAATAAACGACCGGCAGAAGAAAGAATGAACCAGCTACGGGCTTTTATTCAATTGTTCAACAGCTCTATGAACAAGAATTCAATGTGGGTGGAGAATAGCAATTAGTCCTTAACCCAAACCCCTGTACAGGAAGTGAAGCTACTGCCGATGGTGACAGTGTAACCTGCGTATATAGTATCGTTGCTGAAATTTCCCCCGCCCTGGTAGTGATAGCCCTCATACGAAGTGGCGTTGATAGTGAAGGAGTTTTGATCGGAAGAAAGCGTGGCGTAGATATAGGTAGTGATGTTGCCGATGTTGGTTATTTTGATGATATCGCCCGTGCCGGTGGGGTTCATGCTAATGATAACCGAATAGTATTTAGGAGAACTGCTACAGCTATCCACTGCTGTATAAGTGCCGATGTACTTATTGGTGAG
Organism: uncultured Sphingobacteriales bacterium; assembly: GCA_946887085.1. The sequence goes on along the minus strand of CAMPKG010000278.1, from coordinate 1,907 downwards.
TTCGCAGCGCTCTCCTTCGTAACCATTGGCGCAATTACATGTGCCGCTGACACAAGCTCCCCCGTTGAGGCAATTGACGTTGACGCAGCTGCCCTTTTCGCACAGAGTGCCGGTATATTCAGAAGGGCAAGAGCACACACCGTTATTACATGAGCCGCCGTTCTGGCAAACAATATTGTTGCATTTGTTCTTTTTGCAGGCCATGTATGTGACCGTGCTGAAGCATAGCGCAGCAAGCAATAAAGTAATAATGATATGGCGCAGGGCCTTCATATACTAAAGTTACGAAGGAAAACGCCCGTTTTCAAGAACTTAACTGAGGTGAAAATGCTTAGTAGCCATTTCTTCCACAGCCTTGCCAATGGCGAGGGCTGCTGTTGCGGCCGGAGAAGGGGCGTTCAACACGTGGATGGCATTGCCTTTAGCCTCTATTTTGAAGTCATCGATCATGTTGCCCTCTTTTGAAAGAGCCATAGCGCGAACTCCTGCGCGGCCGGGGATGATATCCTCCATTTCCAACGAAGGAATGAGCTTTTGAAGACGTTTGAGGAAGTAGGCCTTGGAGAATGCTCCGCGATATTCATCGAGGCCGAAGCGCCAGTGTTTCGCGAAGAACTTCCAGGTGCCGCCGTAGCCGAATGCTTCAGCCGTATCCTTCATATTGAAATCGGTCTTGCCATAGCCCTCGCGTTTGAAAACGAAGACGGCGTTGGGTCCACATTCGATCTCATCATTTGTCATGCGGGTGAAGTGTACACCGAGGAAAGGGAACTGCGGATTAGGCACGGGATAGATAAGGTTGCGGACTTTCTTGCGACCTTTTTCGCTGAGATCGTAATAGTCGCCCCGGAAACCTACTATAGCGCTGTCGGTGCCGGTTCCTTCTTTTTTAGCAATGCGATCACTTTGAAGGCCGGCGCAGGCTACGAGAAACTTTGTCTCAAAGTTGCCTTTGTTTGTTTTGATGATTGTTTTGTCGCCTTGCTTTACAAAATCCTTTGCTTCGGTATTGAGGAAGACTTTAGAGCCATCGAATTTGTTCTCTATCAGTTCGGCGAGCTTTTTAGAAAAGCCTACATAGTCGATAATACCGGTGCAGCCTACCCAGATGCCCGCTATGCCTTCGCAGTAGGGTTCTATTTCTTTTATCTCTTCAGCTGTGATCAACCTGAGATCTTCTACACCGTTGGCAATGCCATTGGCGTAGACCTTATTCATGTGTGCGAGTTCACTTTCGTGCGTTGCTACGATTATTTTACCACAGATATCGTGTTTGATGCCATGCTCTCTGGCAAAAGCTACCAGTTCACGACGCCCTTCTACACAATTCTTTGCCTTGTAAGAACCGGGTTTGTAGTAGATACCTGAATGTATCACTCCTGAGTTTCGGCCCGTCTGGTGAGCGGAAACAGTAGCTTCTTTTTCCAGCACGGCTATCTTCAGGTTGGGGTATTTCAGGTTCAGTTTGTATGCGGTGGCGAGACCTACGCAGCCACCGCCAATTACTACTATATCGAAAGATTGAGTGCTCATAAAGTGTGTGCAAAGGTAAATGAAAAGATCATTTGCTTAAAACAACAAAGCCCTCCCGGCGAAGCAGAGAGGGCTTGTATGTACTTAATATTTTTTAAGAAGCGGAATTGTTATTCTCTTTTGGCTTCTTCATGATAGCATAAATCTCGATGCCGAAGCCCAGTAACACAACTATCGGTGCAAGGGTAATACGGCGGAAGCTGTAAATTTCATCGTAGTTGAACTGGTGAGGGTCAGCGCTTTTGCCACCTGACATCAGCATGAAACCTATCAGGATCAATACTACACCCGCTATCATCCAGATGTAGTTGGTGCGGTCGAAAAGAAAAGTTTGATTGCCTATCGGCTGGTTATTTTTAGAAGGTGTTTTAGTG
>CAMPKG010000277.1 GCA_946887085.1 uncultured Sphingobacteriales bacterium | reverse complement strand
GAATATCATCTGCCAAAATTTCTGTGCAAATATAATCACTGAAATTAATAATTGCAGACTTTAATGGGGCGTACTCTTCTATCTTAACTACAATACGATCAGTTAGTTCCAACCCTGTTTCCTTCCTTATTTTCTGGATTCGGTTCACTAATTCACGGGCATTGCCTTCGTCTTGCAGCTCGGGGGTTACGGTAATATCCAACGCCACGGTCAGGTTGTCTTTGTTGGCAACCGACCATCCGGGTATGTCTTCGGCAATAATATCCACATCTGTAATGGCTATCACAACCGACTCGCCTTCAACTACGAGGTCGTAGGTTTTCTCTTTCTCTAAAAGGGCAATCTCCTGCTGGCTCATCTGCCCTATGGCAGCGGCAACAGACTTCATTTTTGCACCCATACGGGCGCCTAATTGCTTAAAGTTAGGCTTTAGTTTCTTTTTTATAAATCCTTCTGAATCAATTAAATATTCTATTTTCTTAACATTGACTTCATTCTTAACCAGTTCCTCCACTTTTTTTATCTGCTCCTGCATATGATGGCTCATTACAGGCACCAGTATCTTAGTAAGCGGCTGGCGTACTTTCAGGTTTACCTTCTTACGGATAGATAGAACCAAAGAAGATATGTCCTGCGCCAACTGCATCCTTTCTTCCAGATCGGTATCGATGACGCTCTCATCCACTGATGGATAATCTGCCAGATGTACTGAGGTAGCCTCATGGCGTTTGGTGATGCCGTTCAGGTTTTGGTACAGCCAGTCTGCAAAGAACGGGGCTATCGGCGCCATCAGTATCGACAAAGTTTCCAGGCACTCGTACAGCGTCTGATAGGCGCTGATCTTATCCTGCTCGTACTCGCCCTTCCAGAAACGGCGGCGGCAGAGACGCACATACCAGTTGCTCAGGTGTTCGTCAAGGAAATATTCCATCGCACGTCCGGCCTGGGTAGGCTCGTAGTCATCCATGTATTTGGTCACATCGCGCACCAGCGAGTGCAGCGACGAGATGATCCATTGGTCGATCTCCGGCCTTTGGTGTACCGGTATATACTTCTCTTTGAATGTGAAGCCATCTACATTGGCATACAACGCAAAGAACTGGTAGGTATTATATAAGGTGCCGAAGAACTTGCGCTGCACCTCTTTGATACCTTCAACATCGAACCTGAGGCTATCCCAGGGCGAAGCGTTGGTGATGAGGTACCAGCGGGTGGCGTCAGCGCTGTATTTTTCTATCGTCTCGAAGGGGTCTATGGCGTTTCCGAGGCGCTTGCTCATCTTGTTACCGTTCTTATCCAGCACCAGCCCGTTGGAAACCACTGTCTTGTAGGCAACGTTATCGAACAGCATAACGCCCAGCGCATGCAGTGTATAGAACCAGCCACGTGTCTGGTCAACACCCTCGGCAATAAAATCTGCCGGGAAGTTGTGCTTCAGCTCGCGTTTGGGGTGCTTGCTGAACGGGTAGTGCAACTGCGCATAAGGCATAGCCCCTGAGTCGAACCAAACATCAATCAGGTCGGGCTCGCGGTGCATGGGTTTGCCGGTGCTTGATACCAACACTATCTGGTCTACATAAGGTTTATGCAGGTCCAGGTCAGCTATCGAGCCGACATCAAAATGAGTTTCGCCCATGTTATCCAGCACGCTGGTGCCTTTGGCATCTTCATCAAGCAGCTGGTTGAGACCCAATTTCTTATTTGCCTTATGGGCTTCCTTCACAAGCTCTTCAATGCTGCCGATGCATTTCATTTCTGTGCCATCCTCGCTTACCCATATGGGCAGCGGGGTGCCCCAGTAGCGACTGCGACTCAGGTTCCAGTCCACCATATTCTCCAGCCAGTTGCCGAAACGGCCCTCACCGGTAGCTTTAGGTTTCCAGTTGATGGTCTTGTTCAGCTCTATCATCCTGTCCTTCACTGCAGTGGTCTTGATGAACCATGCGTCCAGCGGGTAATAGATGACCGGCTTATCGGTACGCCAGCAATGCGGGTAGGTGTGTTCGTATTTCTCCACCTTGAAGGCCTGGCCGTTGAGTTTTAGCTTTACAGCTATGTCCACGTCCACGTCCTTATAATCGGCGTCGTCTTTATAGTTCTTTACATAACGGCCGCTGAACTCGCCGGTGAAGTCGTTGAACTTACCTTCCTTATCCACCATGGTGAGTATACCGAGGTTGTGCTTCTTCCCTACCCTGAAGTCATCGGCACCGAAGGCAGGTGCTGTGTGTACGATACCCGTACCGTCTTCTGTAGTTACGAAGCTGTCGGTAACTACCCTCCACGGGTCGCCACCGGCTATTTCCCTGGTGTTGCCATCGAAAGGCAGCAGCTGCTCGTAGCGTGCGCCTTCCAGGTCCTTGCCTTTGAACTCTGCTACGATCCTCCAGGGCAATATCTTGCTCTCCGCGCTGTAGGTATACATTTCCTCGTTCTCGCCCTCGGGCTTGAAGTATTTACCGATCAGCGGTTTGGCCAGTATCACATTGGCCGGCTGGTGGGTATATGGGTTGAAGGTCTTAACTAAAACATAATCGATATTGGGGCCAACGGTGAGGCCGCAGTTGCTGGGCAGGGTCCATGGCGTGGTGGTCCAGGCCAGGATGTGCACATCGGTTATCTGCTTGCCAACGCCGGGGTCGCTCCAGGCTTCCGATGCTTTGTTGATCAGCTCTTTGGCAAATGGCGTTTGTGTACCACCCGAGGAGGTTAGCGGCATGCGGAACATAGCCACTACCGTGGTATCCTTGACATTCTTATAAGTGCCGGGCTGGTTCAGCTCGTGACTGCTGAGGCCGGTACCTGCAGCGGGCGAATATGGCTGGATGCTCACGCTTTTGTACAGCAGCTTCTTATCGTAGAGCTGCTTCAGCGCCCACCAGAGTGTTTCAATGTATTCATTGTCAAAGGTGACGTAGGGGTGTTCCATATCCACCCAGTAGCCCATCTTCTCGGTAATGTCCTGCCACTTGTCTTTGTAGCGCATCACCACCTCGCGGCATTTCTTATTATAGTCTTCTACCGATATCCTCTGCCCTATGTCTTCTTTGGTGATGCCCAGTTCTTTTTCCACGCCCAGCTCTACGGGCAGGCCGTGCGTATCCCAGCCGGCCTTGCGGCGCACCTGGAAACCCTGCATCGTCTTGTAGCGGCAAACCAGGTCCTTCAGCGTGCGGGAGATGACGTGGTGGATGCCCGGCATACCATTGGCGCTGGGCGGACCCTCGTAGAACACGAAATCGGGCGCACCATCGCGGTTGTCCACGCTTTTATGGAAAGTATTGTGTTGCTTCCAGCTTTGCAGGAGTTCCTGCTCTATGGAAGGCATATTGAGCTGCTTGTATTCTTTGTATTTGGCCATCAGGTCAGTCGAAAATCGTAAGTCTAAAGTCGTAAGGTCTTCTTTTCTAATCCATTGCCGCGCACACCTAGCCGAACCTAGCGAAATTAAGTGCGCAAAGGTAGGAATTATTTGAAATATGGAGTGTTAAAGGGTTGGGAGGACTAGAGTGAAAATACGGGGTTGTTTGTCTAAGCAAAAAGAGTAACATTTATGGTAATACAACTAGGAGCACAATATCCTCAGTTTCAGCAACGGAACATACCAATGTAAGTAGTATGAAATTTACAATTATAGAACCTCGTGCGTTAGATGCGAACAATTCTATTGTAGCAACAAAATGCCCACATTGCAATCATAATGGGACTTTTCATAGTTTCACTAATGACGTGTATAGTCATTCAGCCGACCGGATTTTTGCTGTGCGACGCTGTCCAAATCCGAAGTGTTATGGTCAGCTGTTCGTTGTTCTTAGTAGCGGAGGTAAAATAATAATCACTTATCCATCTGAAACAATACCGTTTGAAAAAGATGGAATCCCAGACATGGTTCTGAATTCCTTTGAGGAAGCAATTATTTGCCATGCAAATAACTGTTTTGTAGCATCGGCAATTATGATTAGAAAAACCCTTGAAGTGATTTGTGCTGATAGATCGGTGAAAGGCGAAAATCTTTATAAACGTCTTATTAACCTCAGCAGTAAAATATTAATTCCAAAGGAACTGATCGAAGGTATGCAAGAATTACGATTGTTGGGAAATGATGCAGCCCATATTGAAACCACCGCTTTCAATGCAGTCGGTAAAAATGAGATTGAAATTTCAATTGAGTTTACAAAGGAAATTCTGAAAGCAGTGTATCAATATGAGGGGTTGTTAGGAAAATTAAAAAGTCTAAAGAAATCTTAGAAGAAAGCAATAGCGAACCCACCGCTGTTCCAGGTGCCCCGTAGGGCATCTGGAACAGGAATAAAAAGCCATTTTTCAAACGGTCATCATAAATAAGCATGCGACGAACAGAAATGGTACGGCAGCGAAATAAAGTCCGTTCACGGAACGGCTTTCTATCATAACGTTCGGGATGCCTGTACAGA
>CAMPKG010000276.1 GCA_946887085.1 uncultured Sphingobacteriales bacterium | reverse complement strand
CCGCTGTGGAATAACTCTTCCAGCATCAGGTACGGAGAAGCGCTGCCAATGTTGCCGATTCGCGGCAAATTGTAGAACCATTTTTCAAAAGGTATTTCCAGGCCGATATTTTTCAGGTTATCGAATATCTGTCCCTTGAAATATTCGCTGGACATATGAGGCAGGAAGTAGTTGAAATCATCTGCGCCGAACTTATGCTTCTGCATCAGTTCTTTCAGGTACACAGCGCCTTTTGGTACAACATTATCGCCCAACAAGCGCGTGTCTTGCTTTAACGAAAATATGCTATCATTCGTCCAGTTATTAACTTCAAGGTCGTTCCAGCCGGTGAGGGTCTTGTCGTCGTTCTTCGTAGCACCGGCATACATGCATGTCTCGAGCTCATCGGCAAATGACGTTGTTTCCAGCCAATCAATGCGTAGCGACAGCCCGTCTTTATTTGGTTCCGGCTGCAGCAGCGCGGCGCCTGCGCCATCGCTAAGCATCCATCGGAGAAAATCCATTTCAAATGCGATGATCGGGTTCTCAGTCAGTTGGTTCAGATTATCGGCCTCCGGCTGAAAACGCGAAGCATGCATCCATGTCGACATTTTTTCTGAACCGCAGCCAACCGCAACATCTGCTTGTTCTGCGCCTACAGCCATGTACGCATATTTCAGTGCCTGTATACTGCTGCAGCATGCACCTTGTGCTGATATCAGCTCGAGGCGGGGTACCCCCAGCTCGCCATGGATCATGGCAGCGTGAGACGGTAAAATTTGTTCAGGAGAAGTGGTGCCCACAGCCAGAACCTGCAACTTTGTGGCAGGCAGTTGTTCATCAAACAGGCCTTTGATAGCCGTAGTAGCTATCTGCGCGTTTGAATGTGTGCTTTTCCCATCGCGGTAGGCATAGTAGCGGGTTTTAATCCCGTTATTGCGCAAAACGATGGAACGTGCTTTAGAAGGCTTATCATTCACCATGCCTAACACTTTCTCCATGTCATCATTCGAAACCGGGTCGTTGGGGAGAAATTTTGAAAGGCGGGTAATATAAACGGGTCTCACTGTCGTCTGAATTTTTCTAATTGAGGCTGCAAAAATAGTTATTATCTACGGCTTTATTTAGCGAAAAATAAAATAATGTCTTAAGCGCTCATGCTTAACCGGCAATAATAAAGGAGCCTGTTCTGGCTCCTTTATTAGGCTATCGGGAGGTCATTTATTGAGCACCTCCGTTGGCCGCGCTCAGGTCGTTGATGCCGTAGTAATACATGCCGCGGTAACCGGGGTAAAACCCGGCTATCTGAATTGAATTACTTGCTGACAATGAACGTTGCAATTCCTCGACGGAATTCACAGGTTTGTCGTTAATAGCCGTGATCACAAAGCCCTTGCGCATATTCGTTTCCTTAGCCAGTATGCCGTCCGAGATGTCCTCTACAAGCACACCGCCATCAACGTTATATTTCTTCTTTTCATCATTGCTTAGCGGGCGGAAGTTGGCGCCCAAAACGCGGGTTGCCCCTGGTTGCTTGATGATGGTCGTTGTGCCTTCTACGTTCTTCAACTGGACACTTACCGTGCGGGTTGTACCACTGCGCAGGTAGCTGACGCTGATGTTATCACCTGGCTTGTAGCGTGCCAGTTGTTCCTGCAGCTCTGGTTCCGTGCGTATGGGTGTACCATTGATGGCGGTAATAAAATCGCCCTTCCTGATACCGGCCCTTGCAGCGCCACCATTTTCTGATACGCCTTCCACGTAAACACCTTCGGTTTTGTCAATGCCCAGCGCGCTTACTTGTTCGGCATTATAATCTTTCCGGCTCCTGTATTCCACACCCAGGTAAGCACGCTGAACTGAGCCATATTGCATCAGGTCGTTGGCCACTTTCCTTACTATGTTCGAGGGTATCGCGTAGGAATAACCTGCATACGAACCGGTAGGCGATGCTATAGCCGAGTTGATGCCGATCAACTGGCCGGAAGTATTTACCAGGGCGCCGCCGCTGTTGCCGGGGTTCACCGCAGCATCAGTCTGGATGAACGACTCGATGGCGTTGCGCGCCTGCGTGCGGTTGATGCCGATAGAACGGCCTTTGGCGCTTACGATACCGGCCGTCACGGTAGCATCGAGTGTCAGTGGATAGCCAACTGCCAGTACCCATTGGCCCAGCTTCACATCATCGGAGTTGCCGACTTCCATATATGGCAGGCCGGTTTCTTTTACTTTCAGCACCGCCAGGTCGGTGGAGGGGTCGGTGCCCACGATCTTAGCCTGTGTAGTGAATCGATCGTTGAACGTGACGGTCACTTCATCGGCACCCGCTACCACGTGATTGTTAGTGACGATATATCCGTCAGGCGACATGACCACACCCGAACCGGAACCATTCTGTGGCGGCAACATGTACTGCCTCGGGCCAAAGAACTGCCCGAAAAAATCATTGGGGTCGTAGCCGGTTACTGTACGGGCTTTGGTTTTGGTTTGTACATGAACTACTGCCTTTACCGAGGCCTCAGCCGCAGCTTCAAAATCAGCCGGCGGTGCACTTCGCAACATGGCTGCATTATTGGCATAGTTTGCATAATTGACAGGCAATGCCTGCCTGCTTTCAGTCGTTGTCAGGAACGGAATACTCTCCGAAAATCTGGAAGCAACGAACAGGGTAGTTACAGACGTCAGTGCAGCTGTAAAAATGACGGGGAGGATCTTAAGTTTCATACGTTATTCCTTCGCTTTTTAATCTAATCTCAACAAATATATCGCCTTAACTCATTATGAAACTGTTAAAAGTGTGTGTATGAATCAAGGCCAGTTATGAGGCTAAATCAAAATATAGACCAAGCCTGAAAATCAGGGTTTAAATGACATTTTGTTAAGTCTGAATGTGACGAAATTTCACATTCCTGATTTTTCCAATTTTCGCAATATTTACCTACCTTTGCACCTCATTTTGAAAAATAATTAAATCTTAATTCAATAACTTAACAATGGCAGACTTACGCTTACAGCGAAATTTTGGTATTGCAGCGCACATCGACGCCGGTAAAACCACTACCACAGAACGTATTCTTTATTACACCGGTGTGAACCACAAGATAGGTGAGGTGCATGAAGGTGCTGCTACCATGGACTGGATGGCGCAGGAGCAAGAGCGTGGTATCACCATCACTTCAGCTGCTACTACCTGTTTCTGGAATTTTCCTATGGTACAGGGAAAAACAACTCTTGAATCTAAAAAGTATAAGTTTAACATCATTGATACTCCGGGTCACGTGGATTTTACCATCGAGGTAGAACGTTCTATGCGTGTACTGGATGGCCTTGTTGCCCTGTTCTCTGCCGTTGATGGTGTTGAGCCTCAATCTGAAACTGTATGGCGCCAGGCAAACCGTTACCGCGTACCGCGTATCGGTTTCGTAAACAAGATGGACCGTATCGGTGCCGACTTCCTGATGGTGGTTAAGCAGGTACGTGACATGCTGGGTGCAAATTCAGTTCCCCTCCAGTTGCCTATAGGTGCAGAAGACAATTTCAAAGGTGTGGTTGACCTTATCCGTATGAAATCGGTTATCTGGGATGACGCCACGCAGGGTATGACCCACACTGAAGGCGAAGTGCCTGAAGATATGATGGAAGAGGCTAACTACTGGCGTGCACAACTGGTAGAAGCTGTTGCAGAATATGATGATAAGCTGATGGAGAAATTCTTTGAAGATCCTAACAGCATTTCTGAAGCCGAGATCCATGAAGCCGTACGTAAAGCTACCATCGACCTCAGCATCATCCCGATGCTTTGTGGTTCTGCTTACAAAAATAAAGGTGTGCAAACTGCGCTGGATGCAGTTATCCGCTACCTGCCCAGCCCGGTAGATATCGAGGCGATCAAGGGTACAGACCCGGACAGCGGCGAAGAGATCAGCCGTAAACCGGATGCGAAAGAACCATTCGCAGCACTGGCGTTCAAGATCATGACCGATCCGTTTGTAGGCCGCCTGGCGTTCTTCCGTGCTTATTCAGGCCACCTGGATGCAGGTTCTTATGTTCTGAACGTACGTTCGGGCAAGAACGAGCGTATCAGCCGTATCATGCAGATGCACGCCAACAAGCAAAACCCGATCGACTTCATCGAAGCGGGTGATATCGGCGCCGCGGTTGGTTTTAAAGACATCAAAACCGGTGATACGCTGTGCGACGAAAAGCACCCCATCATCCTGGAGAACATGTTCATCCCCGAGCCGGTAATATCTATCGCAGTGGAACCTAAAACTCAGGCCGATGCCGATAAGATGGGTATGGCAATTGCCAAACTGGTAGAAGAGGATCCGACACTGCGTGTTAACACCGATGAGGATACCGGCCAAACCATCCTTCGTGGTATGGGTGAACTGCACCTCGAGATCATCGTTGACCGTATGCGTCGCGAGTTTAAGGTAGAGATCAACCAGGGCGCTCCCCAGGTT
>CAMPKG010000275.1 GCA_946887085.1 uncultured Sphingobacteriales bacterium | reverse complement strand
CCCATACTTCGGTGAACTGTGGTGTGCCGAATGGTGCGGAGCGCAGGCTGCTGTAGTTGGTCTGGCGTACGTTGGTAAAATTCTCCACATTGCCGAAGAAGGTAAAATTCTTCCAGTTGCGTTCCACAACAGCACCATAGGTCCAGAAGCTGGGTGTTTTGAAACCTGTCGATAGCGTTTGGCTGCTCTTGAACTCATAGTCTACACCGATTCGCCATTTGCCGGGCAATGCATAAAGGAGGTCGCCTTTCAGGCTATGCGTAGGTGTAAGTGTCACAGAGTTTACCGTGCCGCTGAAATGGTTGGTGGCATTGGTAAAAGTATAACCTACAAACAAAACGAAATCATAGAAGCCGAATTTAAAGAAGGTCTCTGCTCCATAACTCTGGGTGTGCCCGTGGGCATTTTGGAAACTGTATAAGCCCACATAAATTGGATCGTTGACGAGGATAAGCGGCCTATCGAGATGCGTATAAAAGAACATCTGGTTGATATTGATAAAAAACTTATCGCCAAGCGGTGTTTTGTAGCCAATGTCGGCACTACCACCGTAAGAGCGTTCGGCATCGACTGTAGCCTTGTTAACAGGCAGGATATCGCGATAACCAAGCAATTCGGCTTCCTGGTTAAAGATTGTTGGGTTGCGATAACCCATGCCGCCACCTATACGCGTGGTGAGTTTATTTGTCCACTTGAACAGCGCAGATATCCGTGGAAGAATGAACCATTCATCGTCCAGCACATAGTCAGCCCGCAGCCCGCTTTCTATAGACACCATTTTGCCGAGGTCAAAAGTATAATTAGCAAATCCGCCGAGGGTGTTGTATCCCTCGTTCCTGAGTACGGTGCTCTGCAAGCGCTGCTCGCGGAAATCATCGGTATAGAAATTCAAACCGGTGATCAGCACATTGTTTTTTTGCTTGAAGCTGAGCGCAGCTTCAGAGAAGGATGAAAGCTGCTTACCCGCAAAACGGTATTCTGAAAGAGCAGGCGATGAAGTAATAGCCAATGCCCGGTTGAAGATATTGAAGCTGTTTCTTACCGTCAGCGTGTGCTTGTCGTTAAAGGCATGATCGAATTTCAACTGTGTGGTAACGCGGTTGATATCATTGCTCTCCTTGTAAAAATTGGTGGCAGTAGCATACTCATCATCTAGCAGGTCTACATCGCCGCCTCGCCTTTTCTCGTTAGTGAGTGTGGCGCCTACAGAGACCTTTGTTTTATCGGAGAAATAGTAAAACAGCTTGGGATTGAAATTGTACTTCGTGAGTTCGGGCAGGTCGGTATAGCCGTCATCATCCGCATCGAAGGCCCTGTGCGTATTGCGCTGTGCAAGCAGGGTAATACCGAATTTCTCAATCTTCCTGCTCATGAACGCGTTGACGTCGAAAGCCCCGATATGTGAAGCATTCAGGTGCACCAAAGTCTCATCAGAGGTTGGCTCTTTGGACAGCAGGTTGATAAGACCGGATATGGCGCCACCACCGTATAAAGTGGATGCAGACCCTTTGATGTATTCGACCTGTCTCAGGTCGAGCGGTGGTATCTGCATAATGCTCAGACTGCCGGAAAAGCCACCATATAAGGGGAAGCCATCTTTTAATATCTGTGTATAGCGCCCATCAAGGCCCTGTATACGTACGTTGGCGGTATTGGATGTTGCTGATGTTTGCTGCACCTGGATACCCGTGCTATGTGTAAGCAAATGGGCTACCTTGCTTGGGTCCATGGTCGCGGCCTCGTCTATTTCTTCGGTAAGCACCTCAACCCGAGTAGGTGTATTGCCGATGCTGCGGTTGCTGCGCGTACCCTCTACTACGATCTCGCCCAGTTCCTCGCTGGCACCGTCCAGCAATATCTCCATGGGGTCGTCACTGTTAAGTGGAAAGGAAACCTGTTCCTCCTGTTTCTGAAAGCCTACACCTGTGAAGATGATCGTTTGTTGACCATCGGGGATATTTTCAATAATCAGTGTTCCCTCTTCATCGGAAACACCGCCAAGCGTGGTGCCTTTGATCACTGCCGTAACACCCGGAAGTGCTTCTGCTGTTTCTTTATTTCTGAGTATTGCATTAAATGTATTCTGGCTAAATACCATTGCTGCCCATAATAATGCCGGCAATAGCAAAAGAATTTTTTTCATCTTTTGGCTCATGAGTAATCTGTTGATCTTGAAAAATAGGAAATATTTTCTCGTTACGGTTTATTAGAGCAAGAGAGGTTGCTTTTCGCCGTTGCCGGTGTTCTTCAACTGCAACACTCGCGCCTGGCTGCCTTGTTGGTGAAGAACACCAGCAAAGGCGGTATTCACCAATGGCATTCGCACGGATTGAGCCTCCCGAAGGAGTCTGAGAATGAATACGTGCATGGACAATCGAACCCCCCGGGTTTCTGTGAAGGTCTCCACTCCAATTCCTTGCTTATGTCAGAAATGTTTTTGCTGATGTAATTAAGACCTAGTGGTGGGGGATAAAACCGTACAGAGATGAATTTAGTTGTACCATCTTCAAAGTGTACGGCGAACTTGCCACCTTCGCCATGAGCACTTGCAATACCGTACCATTCTTTTCTCGATCTTACGTTTGCGTATTCGATCAAATTCCAGAGTTTACTTAACTTTTCACCGTCGAGTGTCGCAGCGAAGTATTGTTGTTGATTTCTGCTTGTTAAATAGCATTGCCCATTCTTATTGATCTCGATGCAGTTATATCTTTCCCGGCACATGACGCCGAATGAGTTATGGAAATAGTAGTCTATTTTCGAAATCGCAGCGGTAGTAAAATTTGGATTGTATCTGGCAAACCCGTTGAATTTGTAAACAAGGGTGTCAACCTTGCCGCAGCGCTTTTCCTCTGTTTCGCAAAGCGCATGGTCGTGCCTAAGCTGCATGGCGGTAGAGTTGTCAAGCAACGACACAAAACCCTCAAACTTCAACCCCGGGTGCATAGTGAGGGCATGTGCTTGAAAGCTATCGCCAATAGCCATCACAACCATGATCAGGCCGGCCTCTATGACCATATCTGTTTGCCTGTCTCCGTCTATATCAGCTTTGTAAAAACTTAGCTCATGTTCTCTCATTTCCTTGCTGACCTCTGCAAACGAATGGTATAAATTGTCGTCGGGTTTATAAAAGCATGGGTCAGTCGAATCGTATTCGATCTTAAGAGGAACCTTTACCATTTTTCCGGTTAAAGGGTCCTCTACCATCGTTGTATCCGATCGAAAATCTTCGTCATACTTCTTATCGGGAAACCAAATATCTCCACATGCATGTGGGGCAATTACGCGGCGATTGTTGAAATGAGTGACCAAAAAATTTTGCACATCCTGCTTTGTTTTCAGGCTGTCAATTTCGTTGGCAACAACCTGGTTGATGCTCAGCAGGAAGATCAATATCGCTGTCAGTGTGCGCATGCCTATCGGTACAATGGTCATTAAGTTAGGCAATTTTTCGCCTTTGCAGGTGTTCTTCCACCCGCGAAGCTTCCGCTTTTTAAACTATATTAGTACATGCGTTATTTTTTACTGATTCTTGCCTTTTTCTGTAAGGGGTTATGCAGCGCGCAGGATACTGCCAAAGCGTACCTGTCGCCCGCAGCCTTATTTTCCGGAGAGATGGCGGAAATGGAGGGAATAACTATCAAGGCAAACTACCGTGAAGAATTGAATGAGTATAGTTACTGGCTTTCGTCTAAAGACAAGAAAATAAACAAACGCGTGCAAAACGAATTTTGGGCTATCGAACGTAATGACTCGCTTTTTCTTAATTGTAACCTGGTGTTCAGATCGAAAAAATTCTGGCCGGGCGTTTATGCCTACGTTGCGCACAGGGCGCCACGGCATTTGCATTTTCGGGCGCAACGGGTGCATGACCCGTCGGAGGCAAAAGGATTAAAATTATTCTATTCGCAGTCGAACCCTTTGTTTACTGTCTACACCAGTCCTGGTGTTCCTGAGCGATATAATTACCTGTACGATTTTGCCCTTGGAAAGGTAGTATTGCTTGACCGCCCAACGATGAGAAAGTATATAGACGAACTATCTTCCGCAAAGGATGAAGCATTGATAAACTACCTGAACAATCTACTTCGATCGCCGTAGTGCCGCAGGCAAAAGGCGGCAAAGCCCCGAATATGCTACCGCAATAAATACCTTCTTTCTTCATCGATGGTATTGAGCCGCTTGCGGCTATAGATGGTGACTGTGTAGTAGTCGCCCGCATGGGTGATGATCCATGCCCCGGCGGGTATTCTATAGGATGCCGATGCGCAGGAGATTGGAGGGGGTTGCTGGCCCGCGGGCACTCCCGGGATCCATATGCGGCATTCGCCGGGCGGGGGCAGGTTCCTTTTCGGAACATCGAGACTGCTGAATGGAAGCACGGTGCCTTTCCAGTCATCTTCCCAGTTGTTCACCAGGGCATGCCGGCTGTCCTGTTCCATTTCCCGGTCACGGTGGGTCTGCGCTGATGCAATAT
>CAMPKG010000274.1 GCA_946887085.1 uncultured Sphingobacteriales bacterium | reverse complement strand
CCCGCCAACTGCGCGGGACTTTTTTAATAATATCTGCTACCTCGGCACCGGTGGCTTCGGCGGGCGTGGCGGTTTCGGCGGGGCCGTGGGTGGCGGAGGCAGCACAGCCTTTGGCGGTGGCGGCGGAGTTTTGACATGTGCTCTTGAAGGACGAGTCGGCGCCGGCGGTACTTTGGGATTACGGGGCGTTCCGAAGGTGGCCTTCCACTTGTTTTTTATTCTCTGCCTTCTGCTTTGGCCATACACATCACTTACCAGGCCCGCACACATACCTGCAAACAACAGCACACTCAATATCTTTCTCATAAGCAAAGCTTTTGGTTGTCTTTGTATGATCACATACAATTCCGCTACCAACCGGCTTTACGGATCTACATTAAATAAAGAACTTCACAATACACTCATTCACTGCCATTTACGCTAAACCCTACGACGCACCTTCCAGTTAGCACCGCTGCCGTTTGTGGAATTAATTGCACTTTGCGGCTTACGTTCCTGCTCCCAGATGAATGAAGAAAGCAGCGCAGCTACTTCGTCCGCTTCGGGGTTTTCTTCGGCCAGGTATTCAGGACGGAAGTATTTCTCGATGAATTTAGTATCGAAA
This sequence comes from uncultured Sphingobacteriales bacterium, assembly GCA_946887085.1. Next base: position 3,897 of record CAMPKG010000274.1, on the reverse strand, counting down.
TTGCCGGAACGGAAAGGTTCGGTCTGCACCGCCCATTTACCAAAGCTGAGAGTTGTCTGTATACCTTGTATGTAATATTCGTCGATAGCGCGGCAAAGGCGCTCGATGGCCTCGTCGCGGGTTGCGCCGTGCACCACCAGTTTAGCGATCATCGGATCGTAGAAGATGGGAATATCCTGCCCCTGTTCATAGCCATCATCTATACGCACACCCGGCCCTTTAGGCGGCTGGTACATCACCAGTTTACCTGTATCGGGGAGGAAATTGTTCATCGGGTCTTCAGCGCAAACGCGCAGCTCTATCGAATGCCCGTTTATCTTCAGGTCTTCTTGTGAGAACGAAAGTTTGTTGCCACGAGCTACATTGATCTGCTCTTTTACTAAGTCTATGCCCGTGATCATCTCAGTAACGCAATGCTCCACCTGCAGGCGGGTGTTCATTTCCAGGAAGTAGAAATTCAGTTTCTCATCAACAAGAAATTCTACCGTTCCGGCTCCGTAGTAATTGCACGACTTCGCAACTGCTACCGCACATTCTCCCATGGCTTTACGTATATCAGGCGTCAGGCAACTTGATGGCGCCTCCTCTATCAACTTCTGGTGGCGGCGCTGTATCGAGCACTCCCGCTCGAACAGGTACACATAGTTACCATGCTGGTCGCCCATCAGCTGTATCTCGATGTGGCGGGGCGCGCCTACATATTTTTCAATGAACACCGCATCATCGCCGAATGCGCTCAATGCCTCGCTTTTAGCCATCTGCATCTGCTGCTCCAGTTCTGCTTCTGTGCTCACTACACGCATGCCTTTACCACCACCACCGGCTGATGCTTTGATAAGTATAGGGAAGCCGATGCGCTTAGCTATCTCATGTGCTTCCGCTACCGACTGAATGGGATCTTCAGTACCCGGCACCATTGGCACATTGAACTTTTTGGCTGCCTGCTTGGCAGCGATCTTGCTGCCCATTACTTCTATTGAATGAGCCGACGGGCCAATGAAGATCAAACCTGCTTCGGTAACGGCTCTGGAAAAACCTGCATTCTCGCTCAAAAAACCATAACCGGGATGGATAGCATCCGCACCCATTTTTTTGGCAACTTCTATTATCTTCTCGCCACGGAGATAAGACTGCGCGGACAGCGCTGGCCCAATGCACACTGCTTCATCCGCATAACGGACGAATGGCATATTCCTGTCGGCTTCCGAGAACACGGCTACGGTCTTTATACCCATGTCCTTAGCGGTACGCATCACACGCATTGCTATCTCTCCCCTGTTGGCAACAAGTATTTTTTGCATAAGGGCGCTAAGATAATGTCTGAACCTCAGATTATTCACCGAACCATCACTTTTCAAAGGAGCTCATGAGAGCTGCGCTGTTAGGCCGATTTGCCTGATTAATCGTGGGCATTTATTCAATAATTCAATATTCGTTGTTAAGTATTGTTAAGTTTGACAAGCAGGATTTTCGAACCTATCTCCGCAATATCCCTAGAGCCGCTCCTGTGGCGGGCTTGCAGGAAATCGCGACTATTTTTGGCAGTTGTCGATTGTTGTCGTTTTTCATGGTTTTGTATTTCTTGTTTTCGATTACCCTTTATCCCGGCTGCTTTTCATAGTTATGATATTGGGCAGTCTAAAGAGGCGCCACCGATTGGGCAGAGGCAATTTGTTATAGATTGTTGTCAAGAATAAAAGATTTTCAGGGTTCATAGCTTGTTACTCGCGGCCTTCTCCTTCAGGGGATAGGGGTTGTGGGTAACCCGTGACCCACCTATGGCGACCGCATACAATAGCAAATTTACAACTTTTATTTTAATCTGGAAACAATTGCCCGCTGGAAACGCTAGCCTATTTTTTGAACTTTACCGGCAGCACATACATTACTTCCACCGGCTGGCCGCGATAATGGCCGGGTACCCATTTGCCGGGAATGAGCTTAGCTACACGAAGTGCTTCTTCGTCCAGGGCGGGATCGACAGATTTGTGCACTTTGTGGTCCTTCATCTCCCCTTCCCTATTGACGACAAATGATATCTCCACCGTTCCCTGTTTTCCTTTTGCCGCTGCGGGGTATTCAATATTTTCTTTCAGAAATCCATTGATATTGTCAAGATACAGTGGTGGGTTGTCCAGCTCTGCCTGGAATACCTGCTCACCGTCGTGAACGGCATATTTGATCTTCCGGGCTTTATTGCCGGTGGCAAACATCAACACTTTCTGGCCCCTGAAATCGTATTGCATTTTCAAGTCGCCGGTGTAGTTGTAGTAATTCCAGATACTATCCTTCATTCCACCTTTATAGTAGCCTTTCTCCAGCGGCTTACCTTTCGTGCTATGTCGTACATAAAGGCCATGCTTTATACGCCTGTCGGATGCAAATACGTGGAATACCTCGATGTTCTCATCGTCCGACATGCGGATAATATCCTGTGCATTGCTAAAAACGGGAAACAGCAGGGCTATAAGCAATAAACGTATCATTCACTAATAATACAAAGAAGCGCGATCAATTCCTATTCTCCGAAACGAACTTCGTACCCTTGCCGTATTTGACGAACATATAGAGGTAAAGCACACGGGAAAGCCGCATCAGCCAAGGCTGCAGTAATACCACGATGACGATGCTGGTGATGAGATAATAGAAAATGCTGTTGTCTTTGTAAGAGATACCGAAAATGAGCCAGTACCAGGTAAGATTGAAGAAGAACAGACCAACAGAAAGAGCATAACTGACATAACCGGTACCATAATAAAAACCCACTTCCAGCTCCATTTTTTGACCGCATACATGGCAACGGACTGGCATATCCAGCATTTTGCTCAAAGGGAAAACGCTTTTGTTGACATACATATCTCCCTTTCTGCAATTGGGACATTTCATCTTCAACATGCTTGGAAGCAGTGCCGGTTTATTATCGTGGTCAGCCATCCCTTAGAAATTTCCGCAAAGATAGCACAATAGGCGGTGCAGGCAGTTGATTTTCCGAGCGCAATACATCTGTTTTTGCTATGGCGACATTGGCATAATCGAAAGAATAGAAGCCAGACCAACTTTAGCTTTACCAAAACATGCAATATGAATCTGAACCAGGTAACCCTACCTGTCAGCGACGTACAGCGTTCGATCTCCTACTTTGAATCATTAGGATTGCGCCTGATCGTAAAAGCGTTGCCACACTACGCCCGTTTTGAATGTCCAGATGGTGATGCAACGTTTTCGCTGCATCTTGAAGAGCATTTTTCAACCGGAAATGGTACCTGGATCTATTTTGAAGTGGCCGATGTGGACAGCACTGTCGCCAAACTACGGGAAAAAGAAATAGCTATTGAGCAAATGCCCGAAAACAAACCCTGGCTCTGGCGTGAAGCAAGATTAAAAGACCCGGATGGTAACCTGCTTATTATCTATCATGCGGGAAAAAACCGGAAGGAGCCGCCGTGGAGAATCTAAGCATCCGGCGCGCTACTATCCCCTTCATTTGCATGAAAATAATTCCACACGACCCGAGCCTTTGATAAGCCAATGACTGCCGTCAGTTCTCTTTCGGTCAGCACCTTAATATTTTTTACAGAGCGGAACCGCTGCAAAAGTTGCGTAGCAGTTTTCTCCCCTATCCCCGGTATACCCTCCAACTCGTTTTTAAAAGTGCCTTTACTCCGCGTTTGCCTGTGGAAGGTGATACCAAACCTGTGCACTTCGTCGCGTATACGGCGCACCAATAAATGTGCGGGGCTATCATAAGGCAGTTGTATCGGCTCGCTGTCGCCGGGGAAGAAGATAGACTCCTCGCGCTTGGCTAACCCAACAACGGTCATTCTACCTGTTAATCCAAGTTTCTCTATACTCTCCAACGCAGCACTTAGCTGTCCTTTACCGCCATCGATGATCACA
>CAMPKG010000273.1 GCA_946887085.1 uncultured Sphingobacteriales bacterium | reverse complement strand
GATATCAAGGTATTTAACGAATCGACACCTGTGCTCCAGTTACCCTTCGCAAAAGGTATCTCGATGCGGTGTGTCAGTTTACCCTGTTTACCGATCGTATTACTGGCGCGGGTAAATTCGTGGGTCATTTTTTCATTGAGGGAAATGATATCGTTCAGCGTGTCGCAGATCTTGCCGCTGATACCCACCTGGTCGATAGGCATACGCACTTCGAAGTTACCGTTGCGGACTTCGGTTAATACCTTCAGCAGCTCTTTGTACAACTCATCCGTTGGTCGCGTGTCGTAGGCCTTTTCGTGACTTCCGTTAGTTCCGGCGCCATTGCTGTTCGCAACTCCGTTAGTCACTTTGCCACTTGTAGTTTTTGTGGCTGTGGATTTTGATTTTCCCCGTTTTGGGGATTTTGACTTGGTCACTGACGTGACATCTTTCAATTCAGGTGTGTGCGCGCCGTTGGTGTCATTCTGGGGGTAACGATTGTCATTACTCATGTCTGGCGAAGATTAATGCTTGTTAAATATGAGTTATGCAAAAAACTATAATCTGTTTTGAACAGTACTGCTCTGTTCAAAAAGTCATAATTCTTTGTAATTAGCTGTAATCTAAAACCTTAAATACTAAATAATCGTTCCAACACATTTATCGGTATAAGAAATCCATCATTTAAAATAACCTGAGTTCCAAAAACCTAATAAAATTAGTTTTAAAAACGATATGAAGGGGGTTAGTATGAGTTTTGTCTGTTGAGTTTGAGACGACCAAGAGCATGAAGAACATATCTCCACCCATCGAATTCTCCGGCGCAGCACAATTGCTTTTATACACCCGATACGGCGACCCACGCAAAAGAGGCTGGGACAAAAAATGGATAACCGAATGGCATGTGCATGTAAACTTTCCATGGTTTCCTGAAGACAACATCCTCATTCACAAACATTTCCGACCCATTCTCGAACAAGCATTTGAGGCATTGGAAGCTGCCGGCCTTCACAACGAGATCAAAACATTCGACGGCGGGTATGAGGTACGCAACATTCGCGGTAGCAAGGCTGTACTCTCCGTGCATAGCTGGGGAGCCGCCATCGACCTTAATGCCCAACAGAATCCCTTGGGTAGTCCAGGCGCGTGGAGTGACAAATTCATTCGGACCATGGTACGCAACGAAGTGTACTGTGGCCAAAAATGGAAGGATCGTAAGGACCCCATGCATTTTTCTATGGTAAATGGTTAATTACCTGTAACTTTTTGCGCTCAACAGCGTTAAACAAGTATGCAGCTTTCAGGCAAAACCATTTTTATCACCGGGGCCAGCCGTGGTATCGGCAAGTCCATCGCATTGCGACTGGCAAAGGAAGGCGCCAATATCGTTGTGGTAGCCAAGTCGGTGACAGAAGACCCACGTTTAGGTGGCACTATACAAAAAACAGCCGATGAAGTGACAGCAGCGGGAGGCAAAGCCCTGGCTGTCGCCTGCGATATCCGTGATGAGGAACAGATAATAGCAGCTGTGCAAAAAGCCATCTCCATTTTCGGGGGAATCGACGCGCTCATTAATAACGCGTCGGCCATCAATCTTTCAGGTACCGCGCAACTGGAAGCCAAACGTTTTGACCTGATGCACGATATCAACGTGCGCGGCACTTTCCTGGTTACCAAACATTGCCTCCCTTTTCTACGGAATGCAGAGAACCCGCACATAGTCACGCTCTCTCCACCTGTTGACCTGAACCCTAAATGGTTTGGTGTACATCTGGCTTATACCCTTGCCAAGTACAACATGAGCATGATGACACTCGGCTGGGCGCAAGAGTTTAAGAAAGACGGCATAGCAGTTAACTCATTATGGCCTGCAACTACCATAGCTACCGCTGCGGTGAAGAACCTGTTGGGTGGCGACTACCTCGTACAGCGCAGCCGTAAGCCCGAGATAGTAGCCGAAGCAGTTTATCACCTTCTTCAAAAACCGGCGAAAGAGTTCAGCGGCAACCTGCTGCTTGACGAACAAATATTGCAGGATGCAGGCATCACCGACTTTGACGAATATGCCATCAACCCCGGCGGACCACTACAAAAAGACCTTTTCCTTGACTAATAAAAACCAACAACTTGAGTACCATTCTCTCCATTAACCAGATCTCCAAATCCTATGGCCGTATACAGGCGCTGAAGGGGGTGTCGTTCAATGTGCCGCCCGGCAGCGTGTTTGGCATACTCGGCCCCAATGGCAGTGGCAAGACCACATTGCTCGGTATCATTCTCGATGTACTGAAAGCCGATGCCGGTACTTACCAATGGTTCGATGCCATGTCGGGCGATGCAGCGCGCAAACAGATAGGCTCGTTGCTCGAAACGCCCAATTTCTATCATTACCTCTCCGCCACCAAGAACCTGGAAATAGCTGCAGCTATCAAACAACGAGGCAGTGACGATAGAGACCGCGTGCTCGAGCTTGTGGGCCTGTTGCCACGTAAGGACTCCAAGTTCCAGACCTACTCACTTGGTATGAAGCAACGTTTAGCCATCGGCTCCGCATTGCTGGGCCATCCCAAAGTGCTTGTGCTCGATGAGCCAACGAATGGCCTTGACCCTGCAGGCATTGCCGAGATACGGGAGCTGATACGCCAGCTCAATGCACAGGGCATTACCGTCATCATGGCCAGCCACCTGCTCGACGAGGTAGAGAAGGTGTGCACACATGTCGCCATCCTCAAGAAAGGCGAATTGCTCTTAAGCGGCCCTGTGAATGACGTACTGCGCAGCGAAGACCAGATAGAAGTAAGCGCTCCTAACCTCGACTCACTTCGCAGTGTGCTAACCAATATGCCCGGCATCAGGCAGGTACAACCAGTCAATGGCTCATTACTGCTCTCCTGTGAGACTACCGTTAATCCCACTCACGTTAATCAGCATTGCATCAGCAACGGTATCGTGCTATCGCACCTTGTGCTGAAGAAGAAAAGCCTCGAAACCAAATTCATCGAACTCACAAACGAATAACAACAATGAGATCATTACTCGCCATAGAGTGGCTCAAGTATAAAAGCTACCGCACCTTCTGGATACTAACCGGCTTCTTTATCGTTTTGCTGCCGCTGTGGAATTATGGTATCTCCAGCAGCGTTTTCAATTTTACCGGCAACGGCAAGTCGAGCAGTATCAACATCCTGAGCCAGGCATATTCGTTCGACTATGTATGGCAGAATATGGGGTTCTGGACGAGCATCTTTGTTGCCTTCCTGTCAATACTCATGATCATTCTCACAACGAATGAATACCAGTACCGCACCAACAGGCAGAACGTAATAGACGGATGGACACGCCTGCAGTTCTATCATGCGAAATGGCAGGTAGTGCTCACGCTTACTATATTTACAACGCTGTATGTGTTCATAGTAGGCATGTTGTTCGGTATTGCCAATGATAGCATGCGCAATTTTCCTGGCAGCATCGAGCACCTGTTCTACGTTTTCATACTTGCACTGAACTATTACGGTTTTTCGCTACTTCTGTCGCTTTTTTTCAAACGCAGCGGTATCACTATCGGTATTTTCTTCCTGTATTGTATGATGATGGAAAGCATGATACAGAAATTCGTGAACTGGAAGTTTGATACCACGGTGGGTAACTTTCTGCCATTGCAGTGTAGCGACGAGCTGTTGCCGTTCCCTATACTGGATGCCATAAAAACCATGGCGCAAATAGGCTCACAGCCACCGGCTATTCCTTTAGTCATCGCCTCGTGCGCGTGGGTAGTTATCTATTATTTTATAGGCCGCCAGAAATTACTAAAGAGCGATTGGTAAATTTGCCTCATGGCAAACGACAAACCGGTCATTCTGGTTACTAACGACGACGGCATAGCAGCACCCGGCATACGCAACCTGGTAGAATCTGTCAAAGAACTTGGGCAAGTGATAGTGGTAGCACCCGACAGCCCCCAATCGGGCACGGGACATGCTATTACTATCGGCCATCCGCTGCGCCTGTACAAAGCCGATATCTTCGACGATATACCTGCCTGGCAGTGCAGCGGCACACCGGTTGATTGTGTAAAGCTGGCCCGCGATAAAATACTCCACCGCAAACCTGATATCTGTGTCAGCGGCATCAACCACGGCGCTAACTATTCTATCAATGTCATCTACTCAGGCACCATGTCAGCTGCCATGGAAGCTGCTATCGAGGGCATCCCTTCCGTCGGATTTTCGCACCTCGATTATAACTACGATGCCGACTTTACCGTAGCCCGGCAGGTAGCCACCACCATCACCCGCCGTATGCTGGAACAGAAAATGCCGGAGCATACGCTGCTCAACGTCAACATACCCATCGTATCCCAAGCCGATTTCCGCGGGCTGAAGATCTGCCGGCAGGCTTATGCCAAATGGCAGGAAGAATTTGACCACCGGGTTGATCCCCGTGGCAAAGACTATTACTGGATGACGGGCAAGTTTGTGAATATGGACCAGGGACATGAGACCGATGTGGAAGCACTGGCTCATAACTATGCTTCCATCGTTCCG
>CAMPKG010000272.1 GCA_946887085.1 uncultured Sphingobacteriales bacterium | reverse complement strand
AGTATTTCAAGCTTGTGGCAGGAGAGCCCATCACCAATTCGCTGTTCGATGGCATTGATATTACGTGGAACCGTGTAAGGCGCCCCGAGATCGGTAAGGCCATTGAGAAAATAATGGCGACGTACGATTTCCGGCATCCCGAGAACAGTTTACCGGCATTATTTGAGCTGCGCGAAGACATAGCTACCGTAAAAAATAAATACTGGCGTACTCAAAAACTAAAAGAGCTCGACGAAATAATATTACATGCCAGCGGACTGATGGCCGAAGTATATGCACGCCAACCGGAAGCGGTAGCGGGAGACATAGTACCGTTCACGCTGAGAGTGGTATCACGTTCGTCTGTGCCCGTTACGTTGAAAAACATTAACTGGGTCAACAATGATACCATAGCCAACCTGGTGATGAAAGCAGATTCGCTGTACACCTTTGAGCGCCGTATTAGCATTCCGGAAGAAACGCCCTACACCGAGCCATACTGGCTGGCTTCTTCTTCTGACGACGGCGCGCATTTTAAGATACCCAACGACACCATACTCGGATATCCTGAAGAGCCGGTCACACTCAATACCGTGCTGACCGTTGCCATTAATGGAGGTGAGTATTCGATACCTGTTCCGCTGTCTTATAAAAAGCTTGACCCAACACGTGGCGATGTAATTCAGAACATAAGGATAGTACCGCCTGTAACGCTTGAGTTCACGTCGGGGTTATTCACTACCAACCCTGACGGTTCGCTGGATATATCGCTGCGTATACACACGCTTAAGGATATCAAAAATGGCCAGCTGGTATTATATGCCGGGAAGAAAACAAAAGTGCTGGAGCATTTGAATATCGCGAAGGGAACAGACACTACCATTTCAGTGAATTATCCCGCCGCAGAGCTCGCAGACAATAAAGATGATTTTTACATTTCGTCGACACTGGTAGAAAAAGGCAAAGCGCACATGCGCACCAAACACCTGATCGAATACGAGCATATTCCTACGCTCCAGTATTTCACTAACTCCTATACCAAAGTACTGCACGCCAACTGGAAGACGACAGCTAAGCGCATCGGCTATATAGAAGGTGCAGGCGATCACACAGCGACTATTCTACGGCTGGCTGGCTTACAGGTAGATATTTTGAAGGAAACTGACATAGCCGCTAACAAGCTGAGGAAATATGATGCAATTCTTACCGGCATCCGGGCCATTAATACAGAAAAACGTATGGCCGGGTGGATGTCTGAGCTGCTTCGTTATGTACAAAACGGGGGTACGCTGGTCATGCAGTACAATACCTTGCAGGATATGGCTACAACCAAACTCGGTCCTTACCCAATAGCGCTATCGCGGGAACGTGTAACAGAGGAAGATGCCACAGTTGAGTTCATACAGCCAAATCATAAAATTCTCAATCACCCAAACAAAATAACGACTGCTGATTTTGAAGGATGGGTGCAGGAACGTGGCCTTTATTTCCCCGGCAAATGGGACGATAAATACCAGACCATACTTAAAATGAACGATACCGGTGAGGAACCGCTGACCGGCGGCACACTGTATGCGCAGTATGGCAAAGGGCATTATATCTATACACCATTGTCATTCTCGCGTCAATTGCCTGCAGGGAATAAAGGGGCGATCCGGCTTATGTTGAATATGTTGTCGGTTGGTAAATAATTTGCATGTTTTTTGTATGTAATTGTAAAACGCAACTATGAAACACTTATCTCTCGCCTTACTGATACTTCTGGCTACAACCGGCTGCAAAAAAGAAGAAAAGCCATCGTTGGCTTCACTACACACCAAGAACCTTGGTGGCGAACGCACATGGAAAGTAACACATAGCTATTTCCCGCTTCAATATGGGAATGATACTACCTATTCACTTAATGACACATCTTTTGCAATACAGGTGCTCGGCGATACTAAGATCAAAGTCTTCCGGAGCGAAATGATCAATAAAAACCAGCAATATGGACAGCCGATAGACACAACGAAGATGTTGTACTACGAATGCACTAATTGCACAGGAAGTCCAACGTCTGTACATTACTATTACCCAACGGGTGAAATTATTTTTTCTATACCCCGAAAGGTTGGAATGAGCGGCGGGAATAGCATAACAACTTACAGGACAAAATAACCGTCGTAGCGATTCAATGCCACCACACAAGGAAACCAATTTTAAAACGATTTACCTGATTGTAATAGCATTCCTGCTATTGCAGATCATCTTCTATTACCTGTTCACCCAATACTGGTCATGAGTAATATAGACTGGATCATATTATTCCTGACCCTTGGGGGTATCATCGCTTACGGCGTGTACAAAGGCCGCGGGCAGACAGGTTCGGACAGCTATATACTAGCTGACAAAAGCATGCCCTGGTATATTGTACTGCTTGGGATCATGGCGACACAGGCCAGTGCCATCACATTTCTTTCCGCACCGGGGCAAGCCTATACCGATGGTATGCGCTTCGTGCAATACTATTTCGGACTGCCAATAGCCATGGTAGTTATCAGCATCACCTTCATTCCAATTTTCCAGAAGCTGAATGTTTACACCGCCTACGAATTCCTGGAACAACGCTTCGACAGAAAAACGCGGTTGCTGACGTCCATCCTGTTTTTGATCTCCAGGGGCTTGTCGACCGGTATCAGCATTTATGCACCATCCATTATCCTTTCGTCCATCATGGGATGGAATATCTATCTAACCAATGTGATTACCGGTGGCTTGCTGATCATCTATACCTATTCGGGCGGCGCAAAAGCCATTGCGCATACACAGAAGCTTCAATTCCTGATCATCCTAAGCGCCATGGCAATCGCAGGCTATCTTGTAGTAGCACAGCTTCCTGAGGGTGTGACCATGGGCGATGCACTGTATGTAGCAGGTAAATCGGGCAAGCTCAATGTTATCACCACGGAATTTAATTGGAAGGACAGGTATAATATTTGGAGCGGTATCATAGGTGGATTTTTTTTAGCCCTTTCTTATTTTGGTACAGATCAGAGCCAGGTGGGACGGTATATAACCGGCAAGGACACAAGGGAAAGCAGGCTTGGTTTGCTAATGAACGGTCTCGTGAAAATACCCATGCAGTTCTCTATACTGCTGATCGGTGCGTTATTGTTTGCGTTCTACAGCTTCTACCCTGCTCCCATCAACTTCAACGATGGCGCTTACAATAACTTCCGCAGCGGCAAACCAGAACTGGCTGCACCCATAGAAACTGAGTACAACCGCCTGCATGAACGATACCGTGAACAAACTCTTGAATTAGCTCAACAACGTACCGCAAAAAACCAGCAACAGGTTCAGCCTCTTGCCGAAGAGCTCAGAAACACCCAACGGAAGATCAACCATCTTCGCGACAGCGTACACAAACAACTATTGCAACACGAATACAGCGCCGATAAGTCTGACACCAACTATGTCTTCCTGTATTTTGTAAAACACACACTGCCGAAAGGCCTGGTAGGGTTATTATTTGCGGTTATCTTCCTTGCCTCCTGGGGATCTATCTCAGCGGCGCTCAACTCGCTCGCATCATCCTCAATGATGGATATCCAATTCCTGCATAGCGGCGAGCCATCTGAAGAAAAACAACTGATGCTGGGACGCCTGCACACACTTGGCTGGGGGATATTCTGTATCGCTGTAGCAATGTTCGCTACGCGTATGGGCTCGCTTATCGAAGCGGTCAACATTCTCGGCTCTCTTTTTTACGGTACTATACTCGGCATCTTCCTTGTGGCATTCTATGTAAAACGGGCCAGCGGCAACATCGTCTTCATCGCCGCATTGATAACTGAAGCAGCCGTTATCATCATCTACAACCTGGAAATAATTTCTTTCCTCTGGTTGAATGTGATCGGTGCATTGCTGGTGGTTGGCATCAGCCTGTTCGGCCTGTCGAAACCGGGTAGCGCTAGTGAATAATTGTGATATTGCCGGTTTTTTGGAAGCTGGTGCCATCAAGAAATGATCCACTAAGCGAATATGCTACCACATCCATATCCTGCATCTCGCCTTTGAAAGTACCATCCCAACCCTCTTCCATACTGGTGGTTTCAAATATCATTTGTCCCCAGCGGTTGTATATCCTTAAACGCACATCAGCCACGGCTGAACCACGAACATACAGCTTGTCGTTGATACCATCGCCATTCGGCGTAAATGCACTGGGCACATCTACGGTCGCATATACATCAGCCATTACATCTTTACAAACCACATCGCGGCACTCATCCTCACTGTAGGCTGTCAGGCAAACTTTATAAGTGCCCGTGCGCGCATACTGGTGTGTTGGATTAACCTCAGTGCTGCTTTTATCATCGCCAAAATCCCAGTGGTACCTGATCGCATCTACCGAAAGATTGGTAAAAACCGAAGGTTTATTCGTTTCGGGGATCACAGGCGTATAGCTATAAGCAGCAAGCGGGCCTTTCTTCCTGGAGTAGTTGAGTACTATTATAGAATCGCAACCTAGTGCAGAAGAATAGCTAAACTTAAAGCTACCCGTATCAGAG
>CAMPKG010000271.1 GCA_946887085.1 uncultured Sphingobacteriales bacterium | reverse complement strand
AACACCTCAGCCCCGAACATGCAAGTTCTCTTGCTTTTATTTTATCGCGCGAAGCGAAGATCAAGATACAAGAGGCAACGAATATGTTGGAAGTAAAACCGGACAACGTGTATGTTTGCACGCCAAATAAGGAGATGGTGTTGTCAGGGGGAAAAATAAAACTGATGCCCCGCAACGACAAGATACCTCCCTATCTGCCCATCGACAATTTTTTTATCTCCCTGGCCAAAAAGCATCGGGGAGACGTGATCGGCATTGTGCTCTCAGGGAATGCAAATGACGGAACAAATGGCCTCAAAGCGATCAAAGAAAGAGGCGGGCTGACATTTGCGCAGGACTCCTCTGCGAAATACAAGAGCATGCCGGCTTCCGCTATTAATGCCGGGGTGGCCGACCATGTACTATCGCCAAAAGAGATAGCCCGGGAACTGGCACAAAGAAGCAAAACAGGCGATTTGAGAACAAGCAGCCGCCGCTACGATGAAAATACGATAGACGATGACGACCCATACCTGCGTGCAATTCTTGACTTCCTGCATGAAAGTGCCGGTGTCGATTTCACGCATTATAAAATGGCAACCATCAAACGCCGTATGCTCCGCAGGATGTTCCTATGCAACATGGAAGCATTAAAAGACTATGCTAAATTCCTGAATGAGAATGCCGATGAAGCCGAGCTACTGTACAAGGATCTGCTCATAAACGTAACGAGTTTCTTCAGGGAGAAAGATGTATTCAGGAGTTTAAAGAAAGTGCATTTGCCCAAGCTGTTTAAAAATAAAAAGCCGGGTGATCCATTTAGAATATGGATACCCGCATGCTCTACAGGCGAGGAGGTCTATTCTTTTGCGATGATACTGCAGGAATTGCGCAGTACCAGCTTTGCTAACATACCCGTACAGATCTTTGCAACTGATCTTAGCGAAGATGTAATAAATACTGCCCGGGCAGCCTTGTACTCGGCAAACGACATAAAGGAAGTAACACGGGAAAGGGTAAAAAAATTCTTTACAAAAGAAGGCGACAACTACCGGGTGGTAAAGGAGCTAAGGCAAATGTGCATTTTTGCAGTGCAAAATCTTTTAAGCGACCCACCGTTATCACGGATGGACATGGTAAGCTGCTGCAACCTCCTTATTTACCTGGACGTCGCTGCGCAAAACAGGGTGGTCCCAACATTGCATTTTGCTTTAAACGAAGGTGGCTACCTGGTACTTGGAAAATCTGAAACAATATCGGGCTCCTTGCTTTTCACGCCTGCAGACCAGAAACACAAGATCTTTCTTCGGCGAAAGGAATCTGTTCCGAAACCCATTCCGCAACTAGTACCTGGCACCCGTGTCGCGTTTAGTACGCGGCAGACAAAACAGGGTTATGTATTTAAAAGCAACAAGCCGGAAAAAAAACCACCAAAAACATCACTTAATGAGGCCATAGACGCCATTCTCTTGTCCGATCATGTACCTGCGTGCGCTGTAGTCAACAAAGAGATGGAAATACTCCAGTTCAGAGGCAGCACTTCGCTTTACCTGGCACATGCACCTGGCAAGGCCAGCCTTAATATATTCAAGATGGCCCGCCCTGAATGTATTTTGACGCTTCGAACCGCGATCAGCGAGGCGATAAAATCAAAAAAGCGCGTTGCCAAACATGGCATCGAAATCAAACTCAATGATACATGGAGGGTGGTATCCATCAGCGTTCATCCTCTTGGTTTCGAATCCGGCGAACCCCTTCTTCTTATCGTCTTTACCTCGAATGATGCCGCCCATGTGGCCACAACCTTAGGGGCGCCCAATGGCAGGCACGATAAAGTTAAAGACAACAGGATAAGAAAACTCACAAACGAATTGAATGCAGCCCATAGCGAAATGCACACCATTATAGAATCGCTGGAAAATACTTACGAAGACCTGCAGGCTGCCAATGAAGAGATAGTCTCCAGTAATGAGGAACTACAGACTTTAAATGAAGAGCTTGAAACATCAAAAGAAGAGGTGGAAGCATCTAACGAGGAACTGGTTTCAACCAACCAGGAACTAAGAATGCGTAACGACATGCTGGTGGAGTCCGATAATTATACCAGGGCCATACTGGATACTATACACGAACCTATGGTCATTCTCAATAGCGAACTGCTGGTCAAGTCAACCAACAGGCTCTTCCGTGAAACATTTAATCCCGAAAATGAGTCAATTGACGACAAATACCTTTTTGACATCGGCGGCGGGCAATGGAATATTCCGGAGTTGCACCAGCTCCTTGAAGAGAACCTGGCAAATGCCGTCAACTTCAATAATTTAAAAGTTGCACATAAATTCCCGCGCCTGGGTGAGAAAGTCATGCTTTTTAATGCCAGCAGGATCGAACAAAAGAGTTATGGTGACCGGCTAATACTACTGGCCATCCAGGACATCACCGAACTGGCACAGAAAGACCAGATGGAAAAGGAAATACTCTATAAGGATATACAGAAAGGAAAAATGCAGAACGAATACCTGGAAAAAGCTGTGAAGATCAGAACAAAGGAAATAGAAAATGCGCGGAAAATACTTGAAAATACAAATGCCGAGTTGGAAGCGCTCAACAAAGACCTTACCTCCTTCACCTATGTTTCCAGCCATGACCTGCAGGAACCATTGCGAAAAATACAGGTCTTCACCGGTATACTGCTGAAAGAAGAAGAACACAATTTGTCGGAAAACGGAAAGCTATACTTTAATCGCCTTGGCGATACGGCCCGGCATATGCAGATGTTGCTGGAAGACTTACTAACTTATTCGCGCACTAAAGTTGTTGACAGGGTCTTTGAAAAAGTGGATCTGAAAACACTAGTGGATACGGTAAAGACGGACCTGTATGAAAAAATTGAGGCAAAAAAAGCCGTTATTACGATTCGACACCTCCGCGAAGTGAAGGTGATACCTTCACAATTCTTGTTATTGCTTAATAACCTGGTAAGAAACTCGATCAAATTTTCCAGCCCTCAAAGACCGTTAAAGATCGTAATAAGCTGCCAGATCGAAGAACGGGCAAATGCAAACCAACAACGCACCAGCTTTTGCCGCGTCAGTATAAAGGACAACGGTATTGGTTTTGACAATCAATACAACGAGCGCATTTTCGAAGTATTTGAACGTTTGCATGGCAATGATGAGTATGAAGGCACGGGGATCGGCCTGGCTATTTGCAAAAGGATCATGGAAAATCACAATGGAATGATCACTGCCACCGGTAAGGTCGGTAAAGGCGCCCGGTTCGATGTATATATACCCATGTAGCGATAACTGACGAGATGTAGCGATAAGACGAGCTTGAAAGCTAAGAACAACAAAAAAATTACCTGCCACAAGGCAGGTAATCAAAATATCATCGGTTTTGTTGATTATGGCCTGGTATTGCCCGGCTCCTCTGATCGCTCTCGCGAAGGATTCATTGTTCGGGTGTTATTATCTTTCTGCGGTACGTTTTCCCCTTTATCTGAGCAGTCCTCTCCCTGGTTGCCGCCTTCATAGTCCATCCTGTTCTTTTCAGTCTCAAATAGCTCTTCCCGTCCCCGTTCGTCGTTATCATTCTCACGGGGTATCATTGATCTGTTTTCCATGAGTCAAAATTTGTAAATGAATGAACACCATCCATTTGTAAGCTAATTATCAATAAATCCGTGCCATCTGCAGCTCGTTTACACAACAGAATGTTATCTCTTGAAACCTTCCATTTCCGTTATGTTTTCAGCCATTGTTCTTGGCATCAAACAATTTTTGCCTGAAGTACGCCTCGATCTTACCGCGATCGTTACCTATTATTTTCATTGCTTCCGCAACCCTTTTTTCCGATACGTTTAACTCTTCTGCCAAATAGCGGATCTCATAAAGCTCATCTCCTGGCTTTATTGGCCCTTCCCTTCGATCACCATTTTTATCTACCATGATCTGATTTTTTATTATTTGCGTAAGAGTCATGCCGACAAGTCATAAATATGAGCCAAACCGACAAAGGCACGATTATGCTACCATTCTTGACATGGGAGTCAATTTAAATGAAAACGTGCACGAGGTACTAAAACGGAATGGCTACAAGTTCTTCCTGATTACAGCAATTAAGCCCGGGGCCGTGAAAGGTATTGAGTCCATCACGGTAAGAGCGGAAAAGAAAACTCCCGTTAGCTTAGACAACAACTTTACCGGGATCGATGATCCAATGATTACAACTTTTATCAACGGCAAAGGGCTGGGGTGCGAAATTACGGTTGAGTTCAGTTAGCAGCTCATCAAAAACAATTACCAACGGGCTAAAGACTGTAATGTCGGGTGCACCTTTCCGTTTAATTAACGTTTTCAAAGCGCTAATTAATATAATCCGGCATGAAGTTTTTTGAATCTATTTAACCGTCGGGCGACGGAACGGGATGCCTGACAGCGCGAATCCGGGGGCGGGCGCAACCTGAACCGGTAGCCGGACAAAAGGCAGATTATTGAAGTACAAAAGAAGAATTTATGGCACGCAATCATCAAATGGGTCGAGGAAATAAGA
>CAMPKG010000270.1 GCA_946887085.1 uncultured Sphingobacteriales bacterium | reverse complement strand
GGTAGTAAATACCGGACTGTTTGAAGAGGTTGTTGTAGTAAGCGATAGTGACCGGATCATTGAAGAAATAGAGCGATACGGCGGGAAAGCCGTGAAAAGCAAGGGCCAATACGAAAGTGGAACTGACCGAATTGGCGAAATAGCCGTTAATATGGGCGCTGATGTTTTTGTAAATGTGCAAGGCTATGAACCATTTGTTCAAAAAGGACCCTTGCAAAAGCTTTTGCAGGTCTTTGAAGGCGAGCCAGGCAGAAATATACAGGTTGCCTCACTTGTTCAAAAGCTCAATGATCCGCAACTGATAGCTGACCCCAACTATGTAAAAGTTGTATTGGACATGCGCATGAATGCCATGTATTTTTCGCGGAGTGTGGTTCCGTACTGGCGCAATAGAGATTTTCCTATCAATTACTACGAGCATATCGGTGTATATGCATTTCGCAAAAAGGCATTGATGAACTTTATGGAATGGCCCATGACACCATTGGAAACTGCTGAAAAAATAGAATGTCTGCGCTTCCTTGAGAACGGGGTACCCATTAGAATGGTACTTACCCAATATATGGGCGTAGAAATAGATGTGCCGGAAGATATAACACGTGCTGAAGTCTATATGGAGCAAATGGCGCTTGTCTAGCTTTGTCTTACATTTGCCTCCGCAAAACTGGATTTATACTCTCAATTTAGCTTGTTATGAAGTTTCGCAACTTTAAGATGGTGGACTATGTGGTTTATGGCCGTGGATGTTTCGATCAACTGGATGAAATATTGGGGCCACGCCGCAAGGATGGGCAGCCAATGGTGTTTTTGTTAGACCATTATTTTGCGAATGACACAGCCCTAAAAGCTAGGATGCCGTTGCGGGGCAACGACATTCTTATTGAAGCTAACGTGACTACCGAGCCAAAGACCTCTTATGTTGACGAACTGGCACAACAACTAAAGGATAAATTCGGTGCTGTTTCTGGCATAATAGGTATAGGTGGGGGTTCAACATTAGATCTTGCAAAAGCCGTTTCTATCATGATGACCAATCCAGGCAAGGCACATGACTATCAAGGGTGGGACCTTGTAAAGAATGCGGCGGTTTATAAAGTTGGTATTCCAACGCTGTCAGGCACTGGTGCCGAAGTATCTCGCACTTGCGTGCTTACCGGTCCCACGAAGAAGCTGGGCATGAATTCAGATTTCACTCCTTTCGACCAAATAGTGCTTGACCCTGCACTGATAAATGGTGCGCCTAAGAACCAGCGTTTTTATACTGGCATGGATTGTTATATCCATTGTATCGAGTCGTTGCAAGGTACATTTATCAATGCATTTAGCCGCGCCTATGGCGAAAAAGCATTGGCGCTTTGCCAGGAAGTATTCCTTACCAAAGACTGGAACGAGGAAAGTGATGAGAAACTTATGATGGCATCTTATGCAGGCGGAATGAGTATAGCTTATTCCCAGGTAGGTGTTGCACATGCGGTAAGTTACGGGTTGAGCTATTTGCTGGGTACCAAACATGGCATCGGCAACTGTATTGTATTTAACCATTTGGAGGAGTTTTATCCTGAGGGAGTAAAAGAGTTTCATGAAATGGTGAAACTGAATGGTATTGATATTCCCACCGGTGTTACAAAGGGGTTGACCGATGAGCAATTCGATACGATGATCAATGTTTCACTGGGCATGGCACCGTTATGGGAAAATGCCCTGGGTAAAGATTGGCAACAGCAGATGACCCGCGAACGCCTGCGCGCACTCTACGAAAAACTATAGTCTGCACATGCGGCCATTTCGGTATTCTAATATCATCCTCGTGCTACTACTGATAGTGCTTGATATGGCCTACCTCGCTGGTATCGTGGAATGGTGGTGGCTGCTGATTGTGTTCATGGTATACGTTCTGTTATTGTTCCTTGGAGCTATCAATATTCAATGGAACTTCTATTTGCGATCATTCAATAGTGGCAATAAGAGTAAGCACATTGCCATCACTTTCGACGATGGTCCGGGGAAAGAAACCGTTGCCATTCTCGATATCCTGAAACACCAACAAGTGCCGGCGGCCTTTTTTACTATTGGCAACCGTGCGGCCGCTCAACCCGGGATACTGAGACGTTGGGACGATGAAGGGCATGTTGTCGGTAATCACAGCTATGACCACGGTTTTAATTTCGATTGGCAATCGGCAAAGAAAATGGCTGCCGAAATCGAAAAGACGAATGAATTGGTAACGTCAGTGATCGGGAAGACACCCATGCTTTTTCGCCCGCCTTATGGTATTACTAATCCCAATCTGGCAAAAGCCGTAAAACGCGTCGGAATGCATTCAATAGGGTGGAGCGTCCGTTCGTTTGATACGAAAACTAAAGACCCGCAAAAACTGCTGAATAAGCTTCTAAATGAAATAACAGATGGAGATATTGTTCTCTTGCACGATTCCATGTCGATTACACGTGAAATTTTAACGAAATTCATTGAAGGAGCTAAGGAAAAGGGCTTTACCTTTGCGCGCGTAGATAAATTACTCGATCTGGATGCGTATAGGTAAGGTTGTCGGATATTTTGCATTGATGCTATTGCCGGGTTTTCTATCGGCTCAGCCGAAGGGCTTTCAACCCTTGAAAAATACAGAAGCATTTCGTCAATCACTGGCTAAGTCAAATGCGTCCGTGCAAACTATTTCCAGCGATTTTACCCAGGTCAAGAACTTGTCGATGCTGGCTGAGAAGATCAAATCCAAAGGCAAGTTCTACTTCAAGAAAGAAGACAAGGCTCGTATTGAATATACCTCACCGTTTTCCTATCTCCTGGTGATGAATGGTGGTCAACTGCTGGTAAAAGATGAACAGAAAACGAGCAAGGTAAATACCAAAAACAGCAAAACCATGCAGTCGGTAAACAGGATAATGATAGACTGTATGAAAGGCACTGTCTTCCAGAATCCGGATTTCAAAACGACTTCCTACGAAAGCCAGGACGCATATCTTTTGTCGATGGCCCCTGTGACAGAGACAATGAAGAAAATGTTTCGGCAGATAGATGTGTTCATGGGCAAAAAAGGACTGGACGTTCAACGCGTGGTGATGACCGAGCAGGGAGGAGATCTTACTGAAATGAGCTTTACGAATACCCTGCATAATATCGCTCTGAATGATGCACTTTTTAAGGTTAAATAGCCTTATTTTATTGCTTTTTGCATCTTGCTCGGCGCCCTATAGGCACCTGAAGCAGCAGCCTGCCGATAACCAATCTGCTTTACGATTTAAGCCTGTTTTTGAAAAAGCGCTATACCGTTGCGTCGTGGATGGCGGTTTCATATTTAAAAAATATCACCTGAGTGGTTTGTTGTTCTTCAAAACATTAGAAAATGGCACGGTACGTGCTATATATCAAAACGAGATGGGCTTCACCTTCTTTGATTTTGAATGGGGTAATGGAGATACCGCCTTCAGGGTCGACCAGGTAATGCCACGACTGGACAAGCCGGCAGTGATAAAAACACTGAGAAAGGATATTGAGCTTTTGCTTATGCTCGGGCTCGATCAACGCACGGAAAAAGTCTTTATAGATGATAGGGGTAAACAGCTGTTCAGGCGTCTTGATATAGGCGAAGGGTATGCATACTACATTGAGGAGGATGGGCGTTTAATAAGGACAGAAAACGCCGGAGAGAAAAGTAAAGTGGTAACTATTACCCTGCAGGGCAAGGCTAAACCGGCCGACATGCCTGCGAAGGCGGTGGTAGACCATCACAAAGCAAACTTTACGATCGAACTAAATAAAATAGACTCCTATGCTGATGAATGATTTTTATCGCATTGAATACCTTCAAAGAGACCCTAACAGCCTTTCCTGTAAGATCACCTTCAACAGGCAGCATGATATCTTCAAAGGGCACTTTCCTGGCCAGCCGGTGGTACCCGGTGTGTGTATGATGGAAATGGTAAAAGAGCTTTTGGAGCAACATACGGATCAATCGCTTTGGCTCCGTGATGCAGGCCAGGTAAAATTCCTCCAGTTGATAACCCCTGACGTGCAGCCTGTGATCAACATCAGTTGGAAACAAGAACGAAAAGGCTTCAACGTGAATGCTTCTTTCAAAAACGATAATGGAGACCTTTTTAAACTTTCAGGCAGTTTTGAACCTGCAAACGCTTAATAACTGATTTCATAAGGGATGAAAGAGAAAACCTGCCTTATGGCAGGTTTTCTCTTTTTTAGCGTTTGATGAATTTTTCTGGATTATTTTATTGTTGGGTCTAGTGCTGTTTAGAAAATATAGTCCACACGCATATTAATCTAAAGTTACATTTCTAAGTCATAATACGAATCTCACAAGCTTTATTTTTGCGGAATGAGGGATTTGTTCTACCTGCTTCTTTGCCTGCTGATGTATTCAGCTGCTTCTGCCCAATATACCGACAGCACGCAACATCACGCGCGTTTTGCGGCTACAGGCAGTATCAACCGTACTGCCAAAGGAACGGCTTATCTTTTCAACAACGGGCTGAGGTTGGGTATGCGTCGTAAAAAGATATCGCTGAATGCC
>CAMPKG010000269.1 GCA_946887085.1 uncultured Sphingobacteriales bacterium | reverse complement strand
GTAATACGCTTCTCGGGCGACTCAGGCGATGGTATGCAACTTACCGGTATGCAATTTACCGATACGGCTGCATTGATAGGAAATGACCTCAGCACTTTCCCCGAGTTCCCGGCGGAGATACGCGCCCCCGCAGGAACGCTGGCGGGTGTGTCTGGTTTCCAGGTGCACTTTGGCAGCAAGCAGATATTTACTGCGGGCGATGAATACGATGTACTGGTTGCAATGAATGCCGCTGCGCTGAAAGCAGACCTTGGTAAACTGAAACTGGGCGGTACTGTTATATTAAACACAGCAGGCTTCGATAAAAAGAACCTGAACCTTGCCAACTATCCCGAAGGCGCTAACCCTTTGGAGGACGGCATGCTGGCCAACTATACGGTACATAAAATAGACATCACCAAACATACAAAGGATTGCCTCACGGGTACCTCGCTTGGTATGAAGGAGATCGAGCGCTCGAAGAATATGTTTGTACTGGGATTGCTGTTCTGGATGTTTGATAAGCCGATGGATTATACTTTGAATTCGCTTAAAGAAAAATTTGCGAAGAAACCGGAGATACTCGAGGCCAATATCAAAACATTGAATGCCGGCTGGAACTTCGGCGATAACACGGAGATATTCACCAACAGGTATAAAGTGGCGCCTGCGGAATTACCGCCGGGTGTTTATAGAAATATATCAGGCAACCATGCAACAGCTGTCGGTTTGTTGGCTGCCAGCGAAAAATCAGGTTTGCCTTTATTCCTGGGTTCTTATCCCATCACTCCTGCATCAGATCTTTTACACGAATTGTCGAAATACAAAGGCAATGGTGTAAAGACCTTCCAGGCTGAAGATGAGATCGCCGCTGTTTGCGCGGCTATTGGCGCAACATACGTGGGCAATCTTGGTGTTACCACAACATCAGGCCCCGGCATGGCGCTGAAGACCGAAGCAATCGGCCTGGCAACTATACTGGAGATACCGCTGATAGTTGTGGATGTGCAACGCGGGGGCCCATCTACAGGTTTGCCAACCAAGACAGAACAGTCGGACCTGATGATGGCCATGTTTGGCCGCCATGGCGAAGCGCCACTGCCTGTCATTGCAGCGATATCGCCTTCAGATTGTTTCAATACTGTTTACGAGGCGGCACGTATTGCCATAGAGCATATGACGCCGGTTATCTTCCTCAGCGATGGTTCTATAGCCAACGGTACGGAGCCCTGGCGCTTCCCAAGCGAAGATCAGCTGGGCGATATCAAAGTCAGCTTCATGACCGAGCCCAACGGCAAGGATGGAGCGATACTCCCCTACAAACGCGATGAGCGCGGCGTACGCCCCTGGATAAAACCGGGCACAAAGGGACTGGAGCACCGCATAGGCGGACTTGAGAAACAACACGAAACCGGCAACGTATCGTACGATGCTATGAACCATGAACTGATGGTGAAGCTGCGCGCGGAAAAGATACAGATGATAGCTGAGTCGATACCGTTGGCAAAACCGGATAACGGAAACGACAAAGGCAAGCTGGCTGTGCTTGGCTGGGGTTCTACCTACGGCTCTATAAAAACAGCCGTGCGCGACCTGATCAACGAAGGTTACGATGTAGCACACATTCATCTTAAGCATATCAACCCCTTCCCGAGAAACCTGGGCGAATTGCTGCATGGCTACGAGAAGATACTGGTGCCTGAAATGAATACAGGACAACTCGTTCAACTGGTGCGTGCCAAATACCTGGTGCCGGCCGTTGGCTATTCTAAAGTGCAGGGATTGCCGTTCACTACCAGCGAACTGAAAGCACAAATTATTGACCTATTAAAAGCTTAATTGATGTCGACAGCAATAGAACAAGAACAGCCGGTCAAACTCACAGCCAAGGACTTTGCCTCCAGCCAGGAAGTAAAATGGTGTCCCGGCTGCGGTGATTATTCCATATTGAAACAAGTACAAACGGTCTTTCCTGACCTGGGTATACCTAAAGAGAACGTCGTGTTCATTTCCGGCATCGGCTGCGCAGCGAGGTTCCCATATTATATGGACACCTTTGGTATGCACAGTATACACGGCCGTGCAACAGCAATAGCCTCGGGCGTAAAAGCTGCCAACCCCGACCTCAGTGTGTGGATCGTATCGGGCGATGGTGATGCACTGTCGATAGGCGGCAACCACTTCATGCACCTGATGCGGAAGAACTTCAATGTGAACTACATGATGTTCAACAACCAGATCTATGGATTGACCAAGGGCCAGTACTCCCCTACTTCGGAAAGAGGCAAGGTGAGCAAGGCAACACCTTATGGTTCTATTGAAGAACCATTCAACCCGACAGAACTGGCATTGGGCGCAAAAGCAACTTTTGTCGCACGTTCACTCGATCGTGATCCAAAACATCTGCAGGCTGTGTTAAAACGTGCGCATGCACATACCGGCACATCGTTCGTGGAGATATACCAGAACTGCCCGGTGTTCAACGATGGTACTTTCTTCGTGTATTCGGAGAAGGAAAGCAAGAAAGCAGAATCGTTACTGATGGAACACGGCAAGCCACTTATCTTCGGCGCCGAAGATGAGAAAGGCATCAGGCTGGACGGTTTGAAGCCGACCATCGTAAACATCAAAGACGGCAGCTTCACAGCTGATGATCTTTGGGTGCATGATGAAAGCGACAAGACCAAAGCCAACCTGCTCGCACGCTTCTTCGACCAGGATTTCGGAACAGGTGACCACTTCCCGCGTCCTTTCGGTGTTTTCTATCAAGAGGAAAGATCTAACTACGAAGCAGCAATGGCGCAGCAGATAGCTGACATCAATGCTAAGAAAGGAAAGACGCCACTCAACAAAATTTTATCGGGTGATAAAACCTGGGAGATAATGTAAAACGAAGGGCCGGCGAAATGCCGGCCTTTTTTTATTCTTATCTAACTGCAACGCCAAACGGAAATACTGCAACCTCACGTTTAATTTTCGGGACGAGATCTAATGTTTTCAGATCAATGAAGGTGACATTACCATTCTTTTGTCCGCAACCGGAGGTATGATGTGAAGCCGGGCCTTCAGAACTGATATTGGCATTGACTACGACTACCACTCCATGCTCGTCGTCAACTGCGACACCATAGGGCTGATAACCGGTCTTTATTTTTTTAACGATAGTGTTTGTCACAATATCAAAAACTACCACTGCTCCCCTGTTGCCGGGAAAACTCCTGTCATCGGGACAGGAAACAAAAAGTTTTTTTGCCGCGGGCGAATAGCTCATGAAAGCAGGATTGGTTCCCAATGTGAACACTGATGTGATAGCGTTGGTATTCATATCCAGTACACGAATCTCGCCGGAACGCTCGCAGGCTATAAAACATTTGGAAACACCATCGGTTAACAAGCTGATGGTTCCTGTATTTGATTCTTCTGCTACGTTGCCGGAACCATCAACAGGTTTTTGTTTGATAAAAGGTTTAATGGGATCGCCGATGTCGATGCAGTAAATAAAATTACCGGCGGACGAACCTACATAGAGTTTTTTCTGATTTTCATCAATTGCGATACCCGCAGGATATTTTCCTTTCAGGTCGTACATCGCCAGTAATTTCATTTCAACGAGATCGACATAAGCCACACGGCCATTACTGCTATTATCAACAAAAAAACCGTAGCGCGAATCCTTCGTGATGGCAAAAGAATGCCAGAGTCCGGCACCGATATTGATATTCCCCACTAATTTATCTGTCGCCGCATCAAACTTCTGGATAACATCCGACATCGAGAAAAAACCAGTGTACCAATGTTTGCTGTCCGGTGATACCTGCACTGCAAGAGGAAATTCGATATCCTGCTTTATACCAACGTCCACATAACGCATCTGCAAGTAGCTTTCTGCATCGAACACAGTCACTACATCACAAAGGCCGTTGGTAACATAGTATTTACGTCTTGCAACATCGTCCGAGAACTTTATGTACCCGCTTTTATCAGGAGCACCATCAGCTATCCAATTCTTTAGCACCAGGTATTCTTTTTTACCCAACGGTTGTTGATCGAGAGGCATTGTTGGCTCTAGGGCGATGCCAAGAGTACTATCTATATTAGTGAAATAACACAATGGGCTGAAGTCGGGCCGATATGGTATTACTACCGATCCGGAATTAGCACCTTCGAACATATCTTCCCAGGTGGTGAGATTCAGATCGGCGGCGGCGGCATAGCTTGTTGCATTATGACAACCGCTGGTAGCACATTTGGAGGCAATGATCTTACTTATATGATCAGGATAGCCGGTGTACGGCGCAAGTGGCTGATGCTTGCAGGATGCCAGCGATAACCACGCGATGATGCCATATTTAATTCTGCGCCGCACCATTGTCGAGCCAGCATTTAAGTATCTCTTTCTCCTGGTCGGTAAGTGTTGCGGCGCTTTGCGGCGGCATGATGTTCAGTTCAAAAACCATGGAACGCATCCGGCTATTGTCGGCCTTGCTTTTCACAACACTGTCAATAGTAAAGTCTGCGATTTTAGAACCGGCACCGTGGCAACCAGGGATCGCACATTTTGCAGCAATGACCGGTTTCACCTTAGTGGAATATTTACACGGATCCTTGT
>CAMPKG010000268.1 GCA_946887085.1 uncultured Sphingobacteriales bacterium | reverse complement strand
CCTTTTATCCGCAGCGTATTTATCGCCAGCAATTTTGTAACACTTACCAAAACGTCGGAAACACAGTGGGAAGAGGTAATTCCAACCATCCGCGAGTTTTTGAAGCAATACCTGGAGGATGGCAAAGCAGTGATCAACGAGGATCAGATCGTTGTAAAAGCAGATACGAATACAGTGCACGCTGACGACAGCGATGTGGTAAAAAGGATCAAAGAACTGCTGGAAAACTATGTGAAGCCTGCTGTTGAGATGGATGGGGGCGCTATCAGCTTTAAAGGTTACGACAAAGGGACGGTGAAGCTGATGATGCAAGGTTCGTGCTCAGGTTGTCCTTCATCCATGATCACCCTGAAAGCGGGCATCGAAGGGATGATGAAGCGCATGATACCTGAGGTGCAGGAAGTAGTAGCGGAAAGCGAATAATCAATAATTAAATCATAATACGGACAGCAGCCTCATGGCTGCTGTTTTATTTTATATAATGTGCTGATTATACTATTTTTAACGCCACTCTTAAGACATGAGCATTCAGAACAATTATGTGGCCATTATGGCCGGTGGTATAGGTAGCCGTTTCTGGCCGGTGAGCCGGCAAAAACACCCCAAACAATTCCTGGACCTTTTGGGTACCGGACGCTCGCTGATACAATGGACCTATAACCGCTTTAAGCATATTTGCCCGAAGGAGAATATTTACTTCATTACCAACCAGGCGTACATAGAAACGCTGAAGGCACAGATACCGGAAGTAAACGATGCCAATATCATCAGCGAACCCTCGAGGAAAAACACTGCACCCTGTGCCGCCTATTTTGCGCATAAGATGTATGCGCTTAACCCTAACGCGAATATCATCATGTCGCCTGCCGACCACTTGATCATGGATGAGCGTGCCTTTGAGCGTACTTGTTATGATGCGTTGGATTTTGTTGCCCGGCACGATGCCCTGCTCACGCTCGGTGTGAAACCAACGCGGCCTGATACCGGTTACGGGTATATACAGTATGATGTAGAAGAGGAACTTGATAAAGTATACCGGGTAAAGACATTTACAGAAAAGCCATCGCTGGAATTGGCGCGCACTTTTCTCAAAAGCGGGGATTTTCTTTGGAATTCAGGGATTTTCGTTTGGAATGTAAAAACGATAATGACCGAGCTTGGAAAACATCTGCCGGAAATGCATGAGGTATTTTCACAAGCTACAGATGTCTATAACACACCGGCTGAATTCGACCTTATCAACCAGCTCTATTCACAATGCACCAATATCTCTATCGACTACGGCATCATGGAGAAAGCAAAGAATGTGTACGTGATACCATCTTATTTCGGCTGGTGCGATCTTGGTACCTGGGAGTCTGCTTATGAGAATTCTGATAAGGACTACCTGGGTAATGCAGTATACGGAGACAACGTAATGATCATAGACGCATCTGAATGTATGGTGAAAGCACCGAAAGACAAACTTGTTGTTCTGCAGGGATTGGAACAGTTTATTGTGATAGATACAAAGGATGTGCTACTGGTATGCGAACGCAACCGCGAGCAGCAGATAAAGGAATACGTGGCAGAAGTGAAACGTAACAAGGGCGAAAAATACCTCTAGGCTTATGCACCTCCCGCAAAAACTTTCGGCAACGGGCACAACGATATTCACTGTGATGTCGGCCTTAGCGCAGCAGCACAATGCCATCAATCTGTCGCAGGGGTTCCCTGATTTCCCGATAGACGAAATGCTCGCTAACCTTTTGCACGAAGCCGCAAGCAAAGGCTTTAATCAATATTCGCCTATGCCGGGTCTCCCGTTGTTGCGCAACGCTATTGCAGGGGATTTTAAGAAACGCTATGGCGTGGATGTGGATGCGGAAACTGAAATAACTATTACGCCGGGGGCAACATATGCCATCTACACAGCGTTTACGGCAATATTGGAAGCAGGTGATGAAGTGATTGTTCTTGAACCTGCTTACGACAGCTATATACCTAACATTGAGACCAACGGAGCTAAAGCAGTAGTTGTACCGTTGACCGCACCTATGTTCACAGTGGACTGGGACAGGGTAAAAGCTGCTATTACGCCTCGCACAAAAGCGATCATAGGGAATACACCTCATAATCCAACGGGCGCAACCTGGAACGAAGCGGATTGGGATCAGCTGGCGGCCCTGGTGAGAGACACTGAGATTTTTATTTTGTCTGATGAAGTGTATGAACAGCTGATATTCGATGGGAAGGAGCATTATTCCGTATTGCAGCACGAGGAATTGAGGAAACGCAGTTTTGCGTTGTACTCGTTCGGGAAGGTGTTTCACAACACCGGCTGGAAGATCGGGTATTGTATTGCTCCACCGCAGTTGACCCAGGCTTTCAGGCGGATACACCAGTTCCTTTGCTTTGCGGTGAACACGCCTGCGCAGTATGCACTGGGCACTTATTTATCTCAACCTGTTTTGCCGGAAGTTGCAAGTATCATGCAGGCTAAAAGGGATTTGTTTTTAGAATTGATAAAGAACACGCCGTTCACTATACCACAGCCTGCATCAGGGAGTTATTTTCAGACGGCCAGCTATGCCAGCTTCAGCGATCTGCCGGATACGGAATTTGCGCAATGGCTGACGAAGGAATATGGCGTGGCAACCATACCCATCAGCGCGTTCTACAGCAATAAGAAGGATGACAAATTGATACGTTTCTGTTTCGCGAAGAAGGAAGAAACATTAAGGGCTGCCGTCGACAAGCTACATACAATTTCAACGCCGATAAATGTATGACCCGTTGAAAAAACTGTTTATCCTATCATTTTATGTCTTGTTTATTTCGTGCGCTCTATTTTTGACAATTAGGGCTGTGGAATACGTTTTCTCCAGAGATTTTATTCATGCATTGTCAGATTATCTTCGGGTGATCTACCGTCCGGAGCGTTTTGAATCATATGCAAAATCTCCCCGGCTTTATGGTTTGTATATTGCGCTAAGGATACTGTCCGTATCGATACTCGCTTATATTGCTCTAAGCGTTGTCGCTGTGCTCGTCAGCCGCAGAGACTGGGTTTTCTTTAAGAGGGAGAAAAAATGGATCAATAGCCTCGCTGATTATGTTGGTGGGCAAATAGCGTATATCGGCGGACTAACCGCTCGGGTCCGTTATGGGCTAATCGCATTGTTGTTACTTCAATGCGTGGTATCGCTGTTTTTTGTTTTTAAGTTGCCTTATCACTACGATGAGGCTTGGACATACAACGCGTTTTCGCCGAGCATATTGTCAGCCATTGGTTATTATCCGTTGCCCAACAACCATGTCTTTTTAAATGTGCTCGGGTCATTCTTTCTGCTGCTTCCTATAGGGGATACAGTGGCGATAAGATTGCCAAGTGTTATCGCCACTACGTTATCGACATATTATTTCTTTAAGCTGGTTCGCCAGTTTTGCACCCCTGGCATTTCGTTGATCTCAACGATGATTTACGCGGTTTCTTTTCCGGTAATGATGTATTCCTACATGGCAAGAGGTTATGCACTGATATTGTTGTTCTCGGTTATTTGCACCTACTGCTTTGCCCGTATGCTGTTGACAGTTGACTACCGCAAATACCTAGTGGTGTTCGCGTGCTCATCTGTGCTGGGATTCTTCACGATTCCTTCATTTTTGTATTTTTTTGTGGTTGCGGACATCGCTATCCTGACGATGCTTCTACGAAAAAAAATCGGGGGCATTTTCTATTTCGGTATTGCCAACACTGGCATTATGGCTGCTACACTGTTGTTATATACACCAATAATCAAGCTGAACGGCTGGTATAAGCTAACCGATAACAGTGGCGTTGTTCGACAAAAACTGCCGGAGATCATTGAGCAATTTCCACAGCATGTGGAACTCACATGGCAGTTTATCTCCGGTATTGAAAACAGTAATCTGCTATTTATCATACCCGTTGCGCTGGTCCTTATTTTCAATATTTTCAGAGGCGCTGCCGGCCGCCCGGCCTTCGCCGTTTTTTGTCTCGCGATTTTGCTATCACCTGTTCCCATAGTGTTTCTTCATAGGGCAATTTCCTTCGAGCGTACGTGGATACACCTCATCATTCCCGTTGTATTTGCTGCGGGATGGCTGGTCGAGTTGCTTTTGGAATTCATACGAAAGGTTTTGCCGCCGGAGCGCAAATGGAAGGTACCGGTGGCGTTAACGGTGTTGTTGATCCTTTCCTGGGGAGTGGTACATTCGGTTATTTATGTTGAGCGACACCGGAAGTCACATCTCATTGACTATGTAGTTCAGCAATATATTGCGTTATTAGAAAGCAGGCTTCCTCATCTGAACACGGTTGCTCATACTTCAAAAGGTCTGGGCTTCTATATAGCAGAGGATATTAAATTTGAAAAGCTTGTAAGATTCGGGTCGGAAATAGTTGTCACAATCATTGACGAGCATACGGAGCCGGCAACAGATATTGTGATCTCGACGAAAGAAAGCCCGTTTATACATTCCGGGGACTATTGGTTGCTCCCCAATAACAATAATTTTTTTATTGTGTATGTAAAAAAAGATTTCTGGTCTCATAACTCAGCTTCGCAATAAGCGCCAACACTATAGC
>CAMPKG010000267.1 GCA_946887085.1 uncultured Sphingobacteriales bacterium | reverse complement strand
TCTGGAACCTACCTGGTGGCTGTCACTGATGCAAAAGGATGTATTGCCATTAATCCTGTAATTGTAGGCCAGCCGGCAATATTGTCTGCCATTGCCACAAAAACGGACGTCAATTGTTTTAACGGAAATAATGGTTCGGCTACCGTTGCGCCAGCAGGAGGAACGGCCCCTTATAGTTATAGCTGGAATACCAACCCGGTACAAACAGGTGTTACAGCTACATCTCTTGCAGCGGGATCATACACAGTGTCGATCACAGATTCCAAAGGGTGTTCGACTACGGCTAACGCTGTTGTAGCGCAACCTACGCAACTGGCCGCCTCCGCTACAAAGAATGATGTGGGCTGTTTCGGTGGCAATTCGGGCCATACATCAGTATCGGTATCCGGCGGCACCACCCCTTATAACTATAGTTGGAATACCACTCCGGTTCAAACGACAACAATTGCAACTGGTTTGCCCGCAGGTACTTACACTGTTACCGTGACCGATGGCAAGGGTTGCTCAACTACGGCCTCGACCACCGTAGCGCAGCCATCCGCGCTCACTGCAGGTAAAGGTAAAACGAATGTGAGTTGCTATGGCGGAAACGATGGAACTGCAATCGTGACGGCTACTGGTGGTACTA
Source organism: uncultured Sphingobacteriales bacterium (assembly GCA_946887085.1). The sequence continues at coordinate 3,978 of CAMPKG010000267.1, read as the reverse complement.
CGCCCTATAGTTATAGCTGGAACACTACTCCTGCGCAAACAACGGCGGCAGCTGCCGGACTAACCGCCGGTACATATATAGCTACCATCACCGACGATCGCGGGTGCGTGAAGAATGATACAGTAGTGATCACACAACCGTTGATACTTTCGCATTCCATCATCAAGAATGATGTTAGCTGTTTTGCGGATAGCAGTGGTGCGGCAACGATAAATATGTCGGGTGGTACACCGGGATATACCTATACCTGGCAAACTACTCCTGCGTCAAACACGGCAAACCTCACCGCTCTGAAGGCGGGTACATATAAGGTGCTTGTAAAGGATACTAAAAACTGTTTTGACTCCGCAACCGTCACGATCACCGAGCCTGCGAAACTTGTAGCAAATGTCAGCCACACGAATGTGCTCTGCTATGGTGAGCATACAGGGTCCGCCATTGCAGCGGTATCAGGCGGCACACAGCCCTATTCTTATTCGTGGAATACGACTCCCATACAGTCGGGCGCATATATTTCCGGTTTACCTGTCGGCAAGTATACGGTCACGGTAACCGATGCCAAGGGGTGTAAGACGGCAGTTATCACCGATAGTATTAAACAACCGCAACCTTTACAGCTTGTGGCAACACCAGGAAACAAAACCTGTGCAGAAGCTGCGACGGGTACCGCAAGTTCTCTGGCTTGGGGTGGGGTTGGGCCATATTCCTATTCATGGAATACCAATCCTCCTCAGACAACGGCTACCGCTACTGGCCTTACTGCCGGTCAATATACAGTTACGGTTGCCGATGCCAACGAGTGCAAACAAAATGCCAGTGTGATAGTGGAGGCATTGCCCTCTCCGGAAGTAGCATTGAGCGCGGACCAGAGTATCTGCGTGGGCGCAAAGGCCATGCTGACAGCCAGCGGCGCTAAGTGGTTCACATGGACACCGGCAACGAGTCTTACCTGTTCTAATTGTTCGCTTACTGTTGCATCTCCCAAAACAACCACATTGTATACTGTGGTTGGCATCGACAGTAATAATTGTACAGATACTGAACAAGTAGAGGTTGTAGTGATACAAAGAGTGCCTGTTACGGTTGGCCCGGATATCGATGTATGTATTGGTGATGCTGCTAACCTGGGTGCAAACGGGGGCATTGCATATTTATGGTCGCCGCCTCTGCACCTTGATGATCCGCAGTCCTCACATCCTGTCTCCACAACTGATACATCGATGACTTACAGCGTGGTTATTACCGAAAATGAGTGTTTTAAGGATACTTTGTCGCAGACGGTAAGAGTTCATCAGCGACCCACCATTGACCTGGGACCCGACAAACGTGGCATTCCCGGTGCAGTCATACAATTGAATGCAGCAACCACAAATGCAAAATGGATAGCCTGGGAGCCTCCAACAGGACTAAGCTGCTATGATTGCTACGATCCCAGGGCGACACTCAATAAAACAATAACTTATACAGCTACCGTCAGCTCGGGAATATGTGAGGCTAAAGATGATATAAAGATCATTGTAGGTTGCGAAAAAGAGTTGTTCTTCATCCCCAATACATTTACACCTAATGGCGATGGGGCAAATGACCGTTTTTGGCCGATAGCCGAAGGTGTGAATACCATCGACAGGTTTGTGATATACGACCGCTGGGGTGAGATGATATTCTCAGCGAATAATTTTCCTCCCAATGCACCTCAATATGGCTGGGATGGAACCTTCAAGAACAACCAGCTATCACCTGACGTCTATGTCTACTATCTCGAAGCTCGATGTGGTAATGGAGAAAAGATATTTATCAAAGGAGATATTTCCCTGGTACGATAAAAAAAGCCCCGCAATATGCGGGGCTTTTTTTAAGCTTCTGCAAATTCCGCTGATTCTTTCTTATACACATCGGTGAGTTTTTTCTGCAGTTCGCCGGGTACATGTGCATAATGATCGAATTTCATTTTGAACCGTGCACGTCCCTGTGTCATGCTGCGCAGCGACGATGCATACTGGTACATTTCGGCTTGCGGCACTTTTGCATTGATGACGGTAAAATGTCCTTCTGCATCAATGCCTTCCACCAATCCGCGACGGGTTTGCAGGTCACCCATAATATTACCAGTCAATTCTTCCGGGCAATATACATGCAGCTGGTATACCGGCTCCAACAGCAGCGGGTTGGCCATCTGGAATGCTTCTTTGAAAGCCATAGTGCCGGCGGTTTTGAAAGCCATGTCATTACTGTCAACCGCGTGCATCTTACCATCGAATACGCATGCGCGCACATCCTGGACATAGGAGCCTGTTAGCGGCCCGCGATGCATCTTTTCAACAACACCTTTAAGTATCGATGGCATGAAACGCTGATCGATGACGCCACCTACAATGCAATTGTAATAAACCAGTTTTCCGCCCCAGGGCAGGTCTATTTCTTCCTTACCGCGAATGGTAAGTCCTGATGGTTCGGGCATTCCTTCATACCATGCTTCTACCCGCATGGTCACCTCTGCAAATTGTCCCGCTCCGCCCGACTGTTTTTTATGGCGGTAGGTAGTTTCCGCCTTGCCGCGTATTGTTTCGCGGTATGCTATGCGCGGACGACTATATTGCACATCCAGGTGATAAGTATGTTCAAGCTTCCACTTGGTAACTATCAGGTGCATTTCGCCGCGACAGTGAAGCAGCGTTTGTCCCAACTCGGCAGACACTTCTACCTGTAAGGTTGGGTCTTCTTCGCGGAGTTGGTGAAGTGCCGATGCAAGTTTTTCCTCTTCACCTTTTTTAGCATTAGCTATAGCTATGCTCATCAGCGGCTCAGGAAATACGATCGGCTCCAGTTCGATATGTTTTCCTTTTTCATGGAGCGTGTTGTTGACGTGCGTATTTTTTAGCTTCAAAGTGGCACCAATATCACCCGCTACTAATTCGTTTACGCCGATACGCTTGTTTCCTTCAACTATAAAAAGCTGGTTGATCTTTTCGTTTACACCGGTTGTTTCATTCACCAGATCCATTCCCGCTTTAACAGTGCCCGAGTAAACCTTGAAAAAACTCAGCTCGCCGATATGGGGTTCATTGACCGTTTTGTAAATAAAGATACACGCAGGGCCGTTGGCATCGCAGGCCACGGTTGATCCGTCCCTGGTAGGCTGAGGTGGCATTTCGTTTGCCGGTGGGCAAACATTGTCAATGTAACCCATCAGTCTGGCGACGCCCCTGTTTTGTTTAGCTGAAAGACAGAACACAGGAAAGAGCTCATGTTTCAGCATCGACAGATGGAGGCCGGCTTTCATTTCATCTTCTGTAAGCTCGCCTATGTCGAAGTATTTTTCCATCAACGATTCATCATTAGAAGCTATCGCTTCTATTAGTTCCTTATGGAGTGTTTCTGCTTTTTCTCTTTCAGAATCAGGTATGGGTGATTTTTTGGGTTTGCCCACGCCTGCAGGATATTCATACATCACCATGTTCAAAACATCAATGATGGCGTTGAAACCTGTACCCGTATTCAAAGGGTATTGAACCACTACAACGTGGTTGCCGAAATGATTCTTTGCTTCCTGCAGCGTTCTTTCATAGTCGGCTTTTTCATGATCAAGCTGGTTGATCACGAAGGTCATCGGAGTTTTGAACTCTTCGGTGTACTCCCAGATGATGTCGGTGCCTATTTCCACACCGGTGCTTGCATTCAGCAGCATCACGCCTGTATCAGCCACGCGAAGTGCGCTGATAACCTCACCAATAAAATCATCGTAGCCCGGAGTGTCGAGGATATTTATTTTATATCCCTTCCATTGTGTATGCAGCAATTTTGAGAAAATGGTATTGCCGCGTTCTTTTTCAAGTTCAGTGTAGTCCCCAACAGTATTCTTTTCTTCAATGGTGCCTCTTCGGTTGGTCAGTCCTGCTTCGAAGAGCATGCTTTCGGCAAGCGTCGTTTTGCCACTGCCGGAGTGCCCCAGCAGTACAATGTTTTTTACATGAGCGGTAT
>CAMPKG010000266.1 GCA_946887085.1 uncultured Sphingobacteriales bacterium | reverse complement strand
ACACCCCGCCTGAGGATACGCGGAATGAATGTTCCTTCAGCAGCGATCATATCCTGGTCTCTCGGGTTGGCCACACGTGTATGTGCAGAAAACGGGCAGCGCAGCGAGCTGGTAATGTCATCTTTCTTACCCGAGGCATCGGTAACAGAATAGCCGAAATCCTCGCCATGTGCGGTGTCATGCTCCGGCTTATCGGGGCTCAGCATCAACGGCGAGCCATTGCGCCACCTGCCGCACATCTTAGCCGCCAGCCATTCTTCCAAAGTGGTTTCAAGCTTGAGCTGCTGCAGTTGCTGCATCACATTCGGGTCGGTGGTGGGTTGTTTCAGAAATTTGTTGAAGGCTGCCACGTCCTGGTAAATAACGCGGAATGCGTTGTAGCAGCCATCTTTTGCAAAGCTGCTGGCAGTGCTGCCGTCGTTTGCAGGCCCCGGTATATTGTAAGCACCCTGCGGATAGCCGATGATGAAATTGTTATTGTACCCCGGCGTAGTAGGCCCCACCGGCGGCACATTATCCATCGATGGTTCAGAAATACCGTCGGTGTACCCGAAGTGTATTTTAGCAGGGTCTTTTTCTACTATAGATTGGTACAACCTGCCGTTCTTCACCTTTGGCGACAAGGGAATAAGTTCGGTCAGGCCATTTGTCTTTGCCGATTGCAGTACAAAGTCTGCAAGTATTTCCAGGTCTTCTTCGGTGAGGCTATAGATATGTACGATGCAATCAAGGTGATTGTTCACTGCATCGCCCTGGCCGTTCCACCAGTTTTGCGGACTGCCTGCAGGGCTTTTGCCTGCATTGTCGCCCAACGATTGCTGCGAACCTCCCGAAGCAGGCCCCTCCCGGAAGGTGATGGGAAAATTCTGCAGGTCCTGTTGTTTGATGATCGCTGGATCGAGTTTGGAGATGCCATTGAAGGTAAGGCCGATATTGAGCATGGACACAGGCTTGCGTACGCCCCAGTCCTCAGCCGACTGTACATAGCTGTACAAGACTTTGAAAAAAGCCTGCTGTCCGCCGGTGGCAGTTGGCAATTGAAAAAGCAGGTGGCAGGAGTAAGGGTGCGTATAACCTCTTAAAATAAGTCCCTGCACATTCTTCCTTTCAGGCACGTTGGATACTGTAGCTTCCATAAATAAAAAGGTAAAACATAGGCACGTGCGTGCCTATGGTGTTAAGGATAAGTTTAGTGCGCAGGTTAATCTGCGTTGATCTGCTTTACGCTTAAAGTATAGGCCTGGTAGAAATTGGTCCAGTTGCCGCTGTTCGGCGCCGGTGTAAGGTTGACGCTATTGATGAAATTCTGGAATTGCACCAGCGTGTCGATAGGAGGCACCGGGTTGTAGGCGATCAGCGCAATAGCCTGTATCGCTGTTTTAATACCGCCGCCGGCGTTCCAGAATGTTTCGAGGTAAGGGTTCATCGCCAGGTCGAAATCTGTCATCAGCAGGAGGCCGGCATATCCTTTTGCAGGTTCACCGGGTGTGGTAGATGAATTAGGCACCAGCGCGAGGGTAGCATAATGCACGATCTGTGATGCGTCGAGGCCTGCCTGTACCCCTTGCGTAAAGTTTGCGACAGCGTTTTCAGCTAATGCCTGCGATCCGGCATCCTGTTTGATCTGTACATACATTGTTAAAGGACTTGCCATTGTTTTCAGTTTAGGAAGTGATGCTTACTCTTTTAGGGCTTTTCAGCATACGCCCATAGTAGAGGATCAAACATAATATATAAAAACCATGATAAATACCGTGTTTTCACCGTATTTATGTGGTAAGTTTTGATATATTACCGATGGTTGAATGACAGTTTAAAAGGAGGTAATAGGCCTGTTAAACCTCTAAACATATAAGGATAAACCCTTTAAAAAGCCTACCTTTGCACTTCTTTTTTCCATAGCATGCAAAACATCCGCAATTTCTGTATCATCGCCCATATTGACCACGGTAAAAGTACCCTGGCCGACCGCCTGCTGGAGTTCACACACACCATCAGCGACCGCGATATGCAGGCGCAGGTGCTGGATGATATGGACCTGGAGCGTGAGAAGGGCATCACCATCAAGAGCCACGCCATACAGATGGACTATGAGTGGAAGGGCCAGAAATACAAGCTGAACCTCATAGACACCCCCGGCCACGTAGACTTCAGCTACGAAGTGAGCCGCGCGCTGGCTGCCTGCGAAGGCGCCCTGCTGCTGGTAGACGCCAGCCAGGGTATACAGGCGCAAACCATCAGCAACCTGTACCTGGCGCTGGACAACGACCTGGAGATCATCCCCGTCATCAACAAGATAGACATGGACGGCGCCATGATACCCGAGGTGACCGACCAGATAGTGGACCTGATAGGCTGCAAGCCCGAGGACATCATCCTGGCCAGCGGTAAAAGCGGTATCGGCATACAAGACATCATGGACGCCATCATTGAGCGTATACCGGCACCCAAAGGCAATCCCGATGCACCGCTGCAGGCGCTGATCTTCGATAGCGTGTTCAACTCGTTCCGCGGTATCATCGCCTACTACCGTATCGTGAACGGAACGATCAAAAAAGGAGACAAAGTAAAATTCTACCACACGGGCGGCGAGTATTTTGCCGACGAGGTGGGTATATTGAAACTGGGCCTTGCCCCAAAACAAACTGTATCGGCCGGCGATGTGGGCTATATCATTACGGGCATTAAAACTGCCAAGGATGTAAAAGTGGGTGATACCATCACCACGGTGGTAAACCCTACGCAGGAAGTAGTGAAGGGTTTTGAAGAGGTGAAGCCGATGGTATTTGCCGGTATCTTCCCCGTAGAGACGGATGATTTTGAAGAGCTGCGCGAGTGCATGGACAAGCTGCAACTGAACGATGCTTCGCTGACGTTTGAGCCGGAAACGTCGCAGGCGCTTGGTTTCGGTTTCCGTTGCGGATTCCTGGGAATGTTGCACATGGAGATCATCCAGGAGCGTCTGGAGCGCGAGTTCAACCAGATGGTGATCACCACCGTGCCCAACGTGAGCTTTAAAGCCTACCTGACGCGCGATAAGGACCAGGCTGTGATCGTGAACAACCCGAGCGAGATGCCCGACCCAAGCAGGTTGGACCGTATCGAGGAGCCGTTCATCCGTGCTCAGATCATCACCCTCCCCGACTATATAGGCAATATCATGAGCCTTTGCCTGGGCAAACGTGGCCTGCTCATCAACCAGCACTACCTGACGCCTACGCGTGTGGAGCTGATCTTCGAGATGCCGCTAACGGAAATAGTATTCGACTTCTACGATAAACTGAAATCATCTACGCGTGGTTATGCCTCGTTCGACTACCACCCGATAGACTACCGCGAAAGCGATATAGCCAAAATGGACATCCTCCTGAACGCCGAGAAAGTGGATGCACTCAGTGCCCTGATACACCGCAGTCGCGCACAGGACTTTGGCCGCAAGCTATGTGCTAAGCTTAAAGAGCTTCTTCCACGTCAGCAGTTCATGATAGCCATACAGGCCGCCATTGGCGCCAAGATCGTGGCGCGTGAGACCATTTCTGCCATGAGGAAAGACGTAACTGCCAAGTGTTATGGTGGCGACATCAGCCGTAAGCGTAAACTCCTCGAAAAACAGAAAGAGGGTAAGAAACGCATGCGCCAGATAGGTTCGGTGGATATACCACAGGAGGCGTTCCTGGCGGTGCTGAAGCTGGATGATTGATCTGATTGCTTAATGGCTAATGGCTCTCCCGATAGCTATCGGGATACTCAACGAGTAATTAACTTTGATTGATACATTGTAAATCTTAATTGCTACAGTGAAACAATTAACTACTCTATTAATATTCCTTCTCTTTTGTTTGAGCACCGGTGCTAAGACCAGGATCATCAACCTTGGGAAGAAACAACTTAGCTATGCTCCTACGGAATATTACATCGCAGCCATCAAAGATGACCGGGCTGATACCACCAACTTTGGGTATATGCACGCCGGTATGGGGCGCAGACTTATGGGAGTGAACCTGGAGGGCGGCCTTGCTGTAGGATTGCACCGCTATATCAATAACTACGTCACTCAGAATAAAGATAATACACCGGTTGAACTACACCTGGTGAAATTGAACATCAAGGAACGCACAAGGGCGGGAGGAGAACGTGTGGACATCAGGGCTGAAATAGACGTTTACAGAAGCGGCGAGAAAATTTACCAGTACACCTACGATGCATTCACCCAAACGGGCTTTGACGCGAGCTACTACATAGGCTCATTGCTGGTACAGATGACCGAGAACTTCATCGAGGCATTCGACAAATGGATGAAAGAGAACAACAATAAGTAATAAAGAGCAGATCGCAATTGTATTTGCCAGATTTTCTGTTCTGCATTTTTAGTCAATTATTCATTAAATTGATATTAAACTAATAACATTATTTATACAATTATGTGTGAATGTGTTTCTCCGTATTTTTTATATATTTATTGAGAAAATCACACACCCATGAAGCACTTACCCTTACTCCTGGCATTGATGATGATCCATCATTGCCTGCTCGCTCAGAAAAGAGGACAGGCATTGATCGATTCCCTGCGTGCACGGCTGGAGATTCACCAGCATGATACCACCAAAGCACGGCTGCT
>CAMPKG010000265.1 GCA_946887085.1 uncultured Sphingobacteriales bacterium | reverse complement strand
GAGTATGATAATCTGTCAGACTGGAGAATTGCCAGCGGCCATGAGCTGAACTCCATTTCCTATGATCCGGGCTTCAAATCATCGACAGATCTGCATCCCGATCCTGTAAAGTCAGCTTCTTGGTCGTTGAACGGTCGTGGTTTGCATATGACAGGGAATAGTCTTGACCTGGACAATAACCCGAGGATCACATTGCTTGCTGATGGCGCACCGGATATAGGTGCTTATGAATTCACTCCGCTCAGTACACCGCCGTTGGCTGAGGCTTCACCGGCGGCACCCGCTGCAGGTACCAGCCAGGTATTCACTTTCGGCCACGATACGGTAGCAGTTCTTAACTGGAAGCAAAATACGGTCGTTCCTAACTATATCGACGTAAGGCAGTACTCTGGCGTTAAAGCACCACAGTATCCTGCAACGGGTTTCATGTATTTCTATACAGACATCAATACGCAGAACATGACCTACGATTTTGAGGCGTCTCTTTATTATAAAGATACCTGGAGGGGAACCACAGGTAGCGAGGCGAACCTGCGCATGATGAAGAAACTCGGAACCGCCCCATGGCGTGCCTATAACGGTACGGCAAGTGGGCCGAACACCACTCGTAATATTATTACCGCTAATACTGTAACCGCAACCGGTCTGTTTACTGGTGGTGATAACGGGTCAATTTTCTCAGCCATTATTACTCCGATATCGTCGACAGTATTCTGCCCTGGTGGTAGTGTAATTTTGAATGCGAACACCGGTACTAACTATTCCTACCAGTGGCAGTTCAATGGTACCGATATACCGGGCGCTACGGCATCATCGCATGTGGCAACAGCTGTCGGCGATTATACTGTAACCATTACGGACAATACAAATAACCAAACTGCTACTTCCGATAAAGTGGCGGTAACAATTGTTCCTCCACCGTCAGCACAGGTATCTGCATCTGGTGCACTGACTTATTGCACAGGCAGCTCGCTTACATTGAGCACACCTGCAGGTAGTGGCCTGACATACCAGTGGCAGCTTAATGGCAACAACATACCCGGAGCCACTGATCCAAACTATGCGGTCACATCTGCTGGCGGATATACCGTAACTGTGAAGAATATAGGTTGTGCAACAACCTCACCGGTTACCAATGTTTCGGCAGGGCCGTTGAGTATCAGCCTTGGTTCGGATACCAGCTTCTGTGAAAACCTGAGTACTAACCTTGTCCTTGACGCAGGCCACCCCGGAGCCAGTTATACCTGGAGCACAGGTGAAACAACTAAAACGATCATGGCGAATGCCAGCGGTGCTTATTGGGTAGAAGTGAATGCTGGCCCGGGTTGTGTAGCTAGCGACACAGTGCAGGTGAATATAGCTCCGCTGCCAAAGGTTGTTGGGATCTCCTACACAAGGAATGGTAACACATTCTTCTTCAACGCGGGCGGCGCAACAAACGTTGATTCTTATTTCTGGCTATTCAGCGATGGCACATCGAGCACTGATGTAAGTCCGACGCACACATTTTCCGGAGATATGACCTATGTCAAATTGATCGTGATGAATGCCTGTGGCACTGATACGATAGAGTTGAAACTGCCATTGAGTGTTGATAATGTAACAAAAGGTAACATAGCACTGAACCTGTATCCGAACCCGGCAAGTGAAAAGATCACTATCGCGGCTGAGGGAGCGTATTCAATTACGGATATTACCATCGTGAACCAGGTAGGCCAGGTGCTGCATAAAGAAGAGTTGAGCGGCAACGCGAAGACGCAAGTGGTTGATGTGAGCAGGCTCCCCGTGGGACACTATATACTGCGCGCAGGAACTACCGGCGGTAATATCAGCAAGCCATTTATCATTGCACGATAGAAGAGGATAGATGTATATAAAGAGGCCGGTCCGTTTGGGTCGGCCTTTGTTTTTTTGTTGAATATCAACAACAGCCGTCTTTCATGGCAGGAACGCTGTTTAAACGGCTATCTTTGCATGCAGGAATTAACAAACATGAAATTTGAACAGTACCATATTTCCCCGGAGATAAAACGCAGTTTGGCTGAGCTTGGCTTTAAACGGCCCACGGACATCCAGTTCAAATCGATCCCGTCGGTATTGAAAAGGGATGATGTATTGGCCATCGCGCAAACAGGAACCGGCAAGACTGCGGCATTTGCAATACCCGTGTTGCACATGCTGCAGCAAAAAAGGCGCGAAAACAGGCCGGGCCAGGTAACCTGCCTGGTAATGGTACCTACCCGCGAACTTGCTATCCAGATCGCAGATGTGTTCAAACAGATCGGCAAGTACACTAAGTTGAGCATACTTGGCCTTTATGGCGGAGTTGACCAAGAGCCGCAGGTAAAGAAGCTGGAAAATGGTGTGGATATATTGATCGCAACTCCAGGCCGCATGTTCGATCTTGTCCACCAGCAGTTTCTAGACCTCGGAAGGGTAGAGATCCTGATCCTCGATGAAGCAGACCATATGCTTGACCTGGGTTTTATAAAAGATATCAACCACATCATCAGGCAACTTCCCCGTAAGCATCAAACTTTATTCTTCTCCGCAACGATCAATCCGGAGATCAAAGACCTGGCATATTCCGTGGTGAACAACCCGATAAGGATACAGGTATCTCCTAAAGACCCGGTTTCAAAGAATGTTGATCATGCCGTCGCGTATGTTGAGATGGATGATAAGCGCTTTTTTCTTGAACGCCTTGTGAAAGAATACCCTGAGAACAAGATATTGGTGTTTGTGCGCACCAAGGTGCGTGCCGAGCGAGTAATGGCTGCAATGGAAAGAGTAGGTATCACAGCGTTGACCATGCACGGGGGCAAAGAGCAGGAAGATCGCCTGCAGGTAATGAATGAGTTTAAGAAGGGCAACACCAGGATGCTGATAGCCACAGATGTGAGCGCGCGAGGTATTGACATTCCTAACGTCGACTATGTGGTGAACTATGACCTGCCAGATGTTCCCGAAAACTATGTGCACAGGGTAGGGCGAACGGGACGGGGCGTGCAGAAGGGCCATGCCATATCCTTTTGCAGCGAAGAAGAACGTCCTGTGTTAAAAGAGATAGTTGATTACCTGGGCAAGGAAGTTGCCGAAATGAAGATCGATAAGAAGGATTATACGGAGACCATTATTTTTTCCGAAGAAACACCTAATGATAACTGGCGGTTGCTTCTTGAAGAAAATGAGAAAGCATTGGAAAAGCTTGGGAAGAAAAAAAAGAAAAAATAAACGGCACACTGGTATCTTATGACATTTGATGATCTGAACCTAAATTCCCAGCTGCGCGATGCGCTTGCTGACCTTGGCTATAGCGTTCCCACAACCATTCAGCGCAAAGCGTTTCCTGTGATCATGTCCGGCAGGGATGTGTGTGGTATTGCACAAACCGGTACGGGTAAAACATTTGCTTACCTGCTGCCCTGTCTCCGGTTGATGAAGTTTTCCAAAGAGCGCAATCCGCAATTGTTGATATTGGTTCCCACGCGTGAGCTGGTACTGCAAGTGGTTGAACAGGTAAAGAAGTTAACGGTATACCTAAGCCTTGAAGTAGTTGGTGTGTATGGCGGGGTAAATATGCGTCCGCAAAAAGCCGTAGTAGAAGAAGGTGTGGATATAATTGTTGCGACACCCGGGCGTCTTTTGGACCTTGCTTACGACGGATCGCTACGAATGAAGACCATCAAGAAACTGGTGATAGATGAGTGCGATGAGATGCTGAACCTCGGTTTCAGAACACAACTCAATAATATTCTTGATCTGTTACCGCCTAAAAGACAAAACCTTTTGTTTTCCGCCACCATTACTGAAGAGGTCGATGCGTTGATGAGTACCTACTTCAACGATCCTGAAAGAATAGAGGCCGCGCCCACAGGCACGCCATTAGAAAACATCAGCCAGCTGGGTTATAAAGTTCCTAACTTTTATACGAAGGTGAACCTCCTGAAATATCTGCTGGATAGTGATGCGGAGATGAACAAAGTGCTGGTATTTGTGGCTACCAAAAAACTTGCGGATAAATTATTTGAAGAGTTGCAAGAATTGTATCCCGGCACAATGGGTGTGATACATTCCAATAAAGAGCAGAACAATCGCTTTAATACGGTAAAGCAATTTCAGGATGGAAGCTATCGCTTTATCATTGCGACAGACATAGTGGCCAGGGGCCTTGATATAGCTGAAGTAAGCCATGTTATCAATTTTGATATTCCTGAAGTGCCTGAAAATTATATTCACCGTATCGGCAGAACAGGGCGTGCAGACAAGCAGGGCGTAGCTATTGCCTTCATAACGGAAAGAGAAGAAGATTATCGCGTAGCCATAGAAACGCTGATGAAGTATGAGATACCGATAAATAAGTTACCCGGTGACCTGGAAATATCTGATGTACTGACGCCGGATGAAATGCCGAAAGTGTTTATGAAATCTGAACTGATCAAATTGCCCAAACGAGAGGACGGCGGTGGCGCATTTCATGAGAAGCTGGCAAAGAATAAAAAAGTGAACAAGAAAGTAAGGCACGCTGATAAGATGAAAGAAAAATATGGCAAGCCGAAAAAGCGTGGAAAGAAGAAATAATGTTTAAAATACTAAGCCGCTCTGAGAGCGGCTTAGTATTTCTTGGTAGCCTCGCCAGGAATCGAACCTGGATCTGGAGCTTCGGAAACTCTTATAC
>CAMPKG010000264.1 GCA_946887085.1 uncultured Sphingobacteriales bacterium | reverse complement strand
TTCTGCCTTTCAGCGTAATGCCATACCATTTCAGGATGGTGGTATCATACTTGATATTCTGCCCCACCCAAAGGGTTTTCTCATTATCGAAAACCGGTTTGAAACGATTCAATATTTTAATTACTGCCTCCCTGTCCTCAGGCAGGCTTACATAATAGGCTTCTGCTTTGTTCCAGCAAAAGCTCATACCGATAATGTCTGCCAGGTTCGCATCGATATTGGTCGTCTCCGTATCGAACGATATTTCGGTTTGCTGCATCAGTTTATCCAGCAAGTCTTCGATTGCAGCGTCATCGTTTACCAGCACATAATTATGCGGTGTATTTTCGATGGTATTGGCAGCAAGCGGGACCAGTTCTTCTGCTTCCTCAACCAACACCTCGTCTTCCACAACGGCTGCTGCACTTTTGGTAGGTACAGCTTTTGGTTTTTCTTTCACTGCGTTGCCAAACAAATCGGTTGGGCCCGATCTGTCGAATGGATTGAAATCATCACCCAGCAATCGCTTGCCAAGTGCTTTGAATTCAAGTTCCGTGAAAACTTCTGTCAGCGCGTCTTTGTTCCATTCTTTCACGCGGAAGTCTTCCTCGTGGAAATCGCAGGGTACATCGGTAATGATCGTTGCCAGTTTCTTTGATAGTATTGCCAGGTCTTTGCCGTTGCGTACTTTTTCACCCAATGCGCCTTTTATATTGTCTGCATTGGCGAGAATGTTCTCCAGCGAATCGTATTCGGCTAATAGTTTTGCCGCGGTCTTCTCCCCTACTCCAGGTATGCCTGGTATGTTGTCCACCGCATCGCCCATCAGGCCGAGTATATCTATTACCTGTTCAACCCTTTTAATATTCCATTTGGCGCAAACTTCGGCAGGTCCCATGATCTCCACATTGCCGCCCTGGTAAGCCGGTTTGTAGATCAGCACATTATCCCTCACCAGCTGACCATAGTCTTTATCCGGGGTCACCATGTACACGGTATAACCCATGTCACCCGCTTCATGTGCCAGCGCACCTATTATATCATCCGCCTCGTAGCCATCACACTCAACGGTTGGCAGGTTGAATCCCCGGATGATGCGCTTAATGTCCGGCAATGCCGAGAGAATATCCTCCGGCGCTTCCTGCCGGTTTGCTTTATAGTCGGCAAAATCAGTATGACGTTCGGTCGGTGCGTGTGTATCGAATACAACCGCGAGGTGCGTGGGCTTTTCTTTATTGATAAGGTCCATCAGTGTGGTGGTGAACCCGAACTGTGCATTAGTGTTGCGGCCGGTGCTGGTAATGCGCGGTGCACGGATCAGCGCATAGTAAGCGCGATAAATGAGCGCGAGCGCGTCCAGTAAAAACAGCTTCTTTTCAGACATAGTGCTAAGTTACGCCAATGTCCTTTTGCCAACAATATGAAAATGAGTTTAATAGCTTTTGCTGCTTACCACTCGTATTCCTTTTCCACGGCCTTGTTCAGGCGCTCCACCAGCATAAATGTAGCCGGGCAGCGATGAAGGTTTTGGATGAAGGTATCGTTGTAGAGGTCAAATGGCTTTTTATTATGATGCGGAAATTCAGCGCAGTCTTTCGGGCGCACATCATAGATAGAACATTTGTTATCTACCAGGAACTGGCAGGGTTGCAATTTGTTCACCCAGTCCCCATCGTCTTCCTTCACCAGCCATTTATCTACAAAGTCTTTGGGTTTCATGCCCAGGTGCGCGGAGATGCGGGTAATATCCGCTTTACGAAACGTAGGCGTCATCGTTTTGCAGCAGTTGGCACAGCTCATACAGTCAACATCCCTCCACACTGTGGCATCGGTTTTTGCCACCAGCTTGGGCATATCCTCAGGTACAATGTCATCCAGTTTGGTAAGAAATGCGGAAAGCTTCGACTTTTTGCGAGAGGCCAGTACTTTAAAACGTTTCAGATCCATAGAAGGATGTAAATATAAGGGATTGCGATAAAGCTGTCGTAATTTTGCGTGCTTTTTTACCCGCATCGTAAAGTGCTCGTGCGGACCACAAATTGATATAGTGTTTAGACGAGTCATATTATTTATTGCCTGCTTGTTTGCCAGTGAGCTCATCCTTGCGCAGACTGTTGACTCGTTGATGCAGCAGAATGACGCTGCCACTATCGCCCCCAGCAACGCACAGCTGGCGAGCAGTTATACGATCACCGGCAAAGTGGTCGACAAGGAAACTCAGCAACCGGTGTCATTCACCACAGTTTTCTTTCCCTACTCCCCCGTAGGCAGCCTCACCGAAGCTGATGGCAGCTTTATCCTGCAGTTTGATGAATGGCCGCATGACACCTTGAAGGCGCAGATACTTGGCTATAAGACTGCCAGGGTGATGGTGAAGAAAATGCCGAAGCAAAACGTAGTCATCGAACTGGAGCCCAATGCGGCCGCACTCGATGAGGTAGTGATCACGGCAGGTGAAGATCCTGCGCTGATTCTGTTGAAGAGAATTATTGACCGCAAACCCTACAATAACCCGGATAAAGCCGACAACTATAGCTATGAAGCGTATAACAAGCTCGAGATCGACCTGCTGAACCTGACACGGGAGCAGTTTGAAATGTTACCCATTCCTTATATCAAAAAATTCGGGTTTATTTACGATAACAGGGACACGATAACAGGGCCTCAACCCTTCCTGCCCTTCTTCCTGGTTGAAACCTTGTCCGACTACTACTACCAGAAAGAACCAAAGAGATCACGCGAGATCATTAAGGCTAACCAGATAAGGGGCATTAATAACCAGAGCATCACCAAATACATGGGTAAGATGCACCTGGTCATTAACCCATACGACAACTTCATACTTTTCTTCGACAAACAATTCGTAAGCCCGATAAGCAATGCCGGCGCTGTATTTTACAAATACCGGCTGTTAGACACACAGATGGTTGAGGGGCGCAGAGTAATAGAGATGAGCTTCGCACCGCAACGACTGGGCGAAAACTGCTTCTCGGGAAGCATTAAAGTGGTTGATTCCGTTTTTGCGCTGCAGTATATCAAAGGCGTATTGCCGAAATCTGCCAACCTTAACTGGATAAAAGATGCTGTATTCAGGCAGCAATATGTCCCGGTTGATTCGCTTTGGTTTTGCGAAAAAGAAAACCTTACTGCCGAGCTTGTTGTATCACCCGATATAAAACTTCCCGGCCTTATCGGCAGAAAAACTACCTCGTACAGGAACATACGCTTCAACGATCCCTCCATCCCTAGAACTATTGCCAGGATGAAAGAACAAGTGCGCACTATGGACACCGCGCGGAATAAAGGTGAAGAATTCTGGGCGACAGCCAGGCATGAGGTGCTAAGCAAAAACGAACGGTCTATTTATAACATGTTCGACACGCTAGAGGCGAATGCCACCTACAACAGGTTCAAAAACCTGATGCGCGTTTTGTTCACCGGCGTAATACAGACAGGGCCTGTCGAGTGGGGTCCTTATTGGAGCATTTACAGCAACAACATTATAGAGGGCAACCGGTTCAGGTTTTCGATGGGCACCACGCCTAAGTTTTCGAAGGACCTGTACATGAATGGCTACGTTGCTTATGGCACCAAAGACGGCAAATTTAAATATAGCCTGAGTGCTTTGTGGATACCGGAGCGAAATCCCCGTACCTACCTTTTTGCGTCGTATACAAGCGATATAGACCGCCGCACCAATTATTACGATCGTGTGAGTTTTGACAACATCTTTAACCTCGCTATTCGCAGGCCGAATATTCCTTTTAAATTCATTTTTACAAAAGAGGCCAGGTTCGAATTTTTCAAATCATATCACAGCGGGTTCAGCCACAACATAACGGCTATGAACAAGCAATTTGATCCCTATGACCCGTTGCCGTCCGTTAGCATATTTAAAGACCAAACCGGCAGCGCTGTTAATAGTATAACTAAGACAGAAGTTGACCTGCAACTGCGTTTTGCATATAAAGAGCGCTTCCTTGAGGGCAACTATTACCGCGTAAGTCTTGGCAGCAAATATCCTATCGTGGATATGCACTACGCAGTAGGCATTAAAGGCCTGCTGAACGGTGGTTATGATTATCACAAGGTCACACTTACGGTGTCCGATCAAATCAAAATAGCGCCGTTGGGTAGTTTATATGTGAACTTGTTCGGCGGTAAATATTTCGGAACCCTGCCTTACCTCCTGTTAGAGAACCATCCGGGCAATGAAAGCTATGCATACAACAAGTATGCGTTCAACATGATGACCAATTTCGAGTTTCTCAGCGACCAGTATGCCGGGGCGAACATCGAACACTCAATCGGCGGAGGGGTATTTAAATACATTCCTCTTATCAAAAAATTGAAGTTCCGCCAGTTCTGGACAGCTAAAGGCGTTATCGGTAGTCTTGATCGTGCGAATAGTGCGCTTAACTTAAACAAGGGTTATGCATTCCGTACACTGGAAAAGAGCCCGTATATAGAGCTGGGTACCGGCGTAGAAAATATCCTCCGTGTTTTCCGTATAGATTTTGTGTGGCGTGTATTGCCACTTAGCACACCCGCCGAGCCGAAGACAAAATACTTCGGGATATTCGGCAGTTTCAAGATCAATTTTTAAAGTTTCCAGTTGTCTATTATCTGTTGCGCATGGTTTTTGGAACGCACGCCTTTGATAATGTGAAAGATCTTGCCTTTTTCATCTATAAGAAAAGTGGTACGCTTTACACACATGAACCGGTTG
>CAMPKG010000263.1 GCA_946887085.1 uncultured Sphingobacteriales bacterium | reverse complement strand
TTTGAAATGAGAGAGCAAATTTATTTTAAGACATTGGTGACCATATTATTATCAGCTTTACTTAGTTTACCACTTAAAGCACAGGACCTTGTCATCAACAATGGAGCTGCCAATGCTCCCCTTACCGGCAAACTTGAACTAACATCTATTGAAGTATCGGGTGCGGGTACCCTGGCCGAGATCGATGCGGCAGATCTGAAAATCACTGAAAGCGTTAAAGTAAAAGGCGGCGCGAAACTTATTATCAAAAATGCTTCTAAGGTTATTATCGGCCAGTCGCTCACAATTTCCGGCACCGGATCGGAACTAACACTTGAAGGACACGATGTAAGTTGCTCTGTTACAAAAGATATTGAACTGAATGACGGAGCGAAGGCAGCTATTAACCAATCCACTTTAACTGCAGCCAACCTGGGAGCCGCGGGTACAGGAACCTTATTAAGCAGCGAGTCCGGCGTTATCAACCTTGGTAACGCGCTACAGTTCTTCGCGGGTGCCAGGGGCAGCTTTACCAATGCCACAGTGGGCGCCGCATTTTGTGCTTTCACCAGCCCTGCAGAGCATTTGCTGGATGGAGCCGTTTTTACTATAAGCGGTCAAATGCAATTGGGGGCCACGGGTGCTGCGGTGACGATCACCAATGCTTCCGATATCAGCGTGAAAAGCATCGAGATCGGTGAAACGAGCACGATGAACATAACAGCCAGCAATATCCACATGGATGAGGGCGGCTACATTGGCGCCGGCATTACCGGAACCAATAACCCGCGGGCCGGCGGCATGCTGAACGTGAAAGACAGTCGCATAACAGGCACAAACTGGAAAGTAATATCGATTGCCGGCAACAACGGCAAACATCCCGCGATAGCCCCGGGTTATGAGCTGACTCGGGAAACCGAGTTTCCCGCTCATGCAAGGTTCGAGAATGTGGCGATAGAAGGCTGCACTGATGGCGTGGTTGACTGGAACCTGTTCACCCCTTATGGTGTGATCGGCGGCATCGACGAGGAAGGCGAGTATACAAAAGGCGGTGTTATCGAATCGACGAACACAACCGTGAATGGAAAGCAACTATACAGCAACGGTGCGCATAAGCAAAACGGAGGTGCCGCAGGCGTACACGGCTTTATGGATAACCACTGGGAAATAAACGCCAGGGTATATCCCAACCCCGCCACCGATGTATTGAATATTGAGATCGACAGGTACGAGGGCCATCCTACCGCACAGCTTTGCGATATGACGGGTCGTATGCTGCAATATGCCAGCGTTGACGATAGCAGGATATTCCGGTTCAATACATCTCAACTGGCTGCCGGCACTTATATTGTGATGATAACCGACAATGGCAGGCTGCTGAACAGCAAACAAGTGATCAGGCAATAACTATCACACATACATCTAAGGGATGAGAAAAAAGCCCTCGCAGTCGCGAGGGCTTTCCTATTTAACTGAAAGTTGAGATCATTAATCGCGGGAAAACTTATAAAGTACCAGCAGCAGGGCTACTATCAGGCTGCTCATAGTACCGAACATTAAGTTCCACGCACTAAAAACGCAGAACAGCAACAGCAGCAACCAGCCATTGGGCTTATTTGCAGCAAAGGCACGGACAGCTACCAACCCGTAAACACCTACCACCAAAAAGATCATTTTCATTAAAACAGACATGGGGTCAATGCCTGCTTTTTCGGCCAGAACTGACCACGGACCCAACTGGCCTGCATGCCTCCCCGACTTGAAACGCAGATAATCGCCGGTGATGAGTGCGCGGGTACCATCAAATACCATGTAGCCTGCATTGAGCAGCGACATGACAATGATGATAATACGAAGTACCATAAAAGGGAGCTTAGTCTTCCACTAATTCGCAGTCGATGCCAGGCTGGGTAACTGAATTGATATTCAGCTGGTAATCGTCGCATTTTCTCTGCGCATCTTCCTTATTCTCGGCTCTGACGCCCTCAACATACTCACTGCGTGTTCCCCTTGTGGTGCAATGGCAATCGAAATCCCTTTTGCAGGAGCTTATAGTGAGCAACAGTAAACACGCAGGTATAATGACGGTTAGCCTCATAAATAACGGTATGGGTGCTTAAAAATAGTAATTCCTGGAAATAATGCTATGCCTAATTAATTGTTTTTTTACCGATTTGAATTTTTGGCAAAGAATTTGCCTTTTGAGAATAAAGCCATTCATAAATGAATCAAAAACTTACTCTTCCTACCCTTGCCCTGGCAGCGCTCGGCATACTCTGGCTGCCGGCTTGTAAAAAGACAAACTCCGATGACCTGAAAGAAACAGTACCCTTCTACCAGGTATACACTGTAAACTACGATAAGGATAATAATAAGACCGAGGCATCGGCTTTCTTCCTTGTGCGCGACGAGAGCGGCTCTAAAGTGGAGCTAAACAACGGGGCGGCTGTAACTGCCAATGGTGAAGAACCTAACAGTTTCCAACTGGTGGCTACAGACTACGATTGGGACTTTGATGGCCTGAAAGACGTTCAGTTCGTTTTGACCAAAAACTCCGGTGAGAAGATCAGTAATACGGTAGCCACTTCCGATATCGGACAAATAGCGTTTCCCTCAAATATGCCCATCAGCATATCGAAAGGAACCGGCCTGACCTTTAACTGGGCAGGCGACCCACTGGCAAACGGCGAAACGCTGACCGTAAAAGTTACCGGCTCTCCGCTATCGACGAACGTAACTGCATCTATAGATAAAGAAATAACCGATGGACAGGTCGTACTGACGTCTAATGACTTCAAGGATTTTGCTCCCGGCACCATCTTCATCACGCTGGAACGTAATAAGATCCTGGCTCTTGATGCCAAAGACGGTACTTCGGGTGGCGACATGACGGTGACCACAAAAACAAAAATTGATATGGCGTTGAACAATTAAAAAGATATTTTTTTTACCCCTGGTTGAAAACGCGGCATAACTTTGGTTGTGCCGTTTTCTTTTTTATGAAAAACAAATTCCAGAGCGTTGACTTCCGCGATGTGGAAGAATTTCTCGATTACCTGCCCGATAACGACAGGAAGATCGTTGACAAACTGCGAAAGCTGGTTTTGGAGTGCCTGCCGGGATGCAAGGAGAAACTGGCTTATAACGTGCCTTACTATTACCTCAATTCAAGAGTATGTTTCATATGGCCCGGCGTGGTTCAATGGGGCACCACCCGCCGCGAAGGAGTAGAACTGGGTTTCTGCCGCGGGCATTTAATGACCGACGACCTTGGTTATCTTGAAAAAGCCAACCGCAAAGAAGTGTACATGAAAACCTTTCACGACGTAAAGGAAATAGACACGGAACTCCTGAAGCAATATTTATACGAGGCTGCTTTCGTTGACGAACAAACAGCTAAAAGGAAAGCCTAAGCTGCATTAGCTACCGCAGCTGCTGATACACTCTCGAAAGGAACTTTTTCCGTTCTCGACTTCAGGAAAGCGATCACTTCCTCATCAGTACTGAACCTGTTGCCGAGGTTTACAAAATGCCTTGCCAGCAGATCGTAGCGCTTCCGCATCAGCCATACAAATACATGCAGGAAATGGATGCCGTCGAAGACGATGGCGTTATTGTCAATGTACCTGTCCAGTGTTTGCTGGAAATAAACAGGGTGTTCTGTCCAATGCATAGACATTTTTTCGTGGTGGCTGATATGGTAGCCATCGTTCCAGCATTTATGATTGTAGTTAGTATTGATGCAGGTGATGCTGTTCTTATAATCGTTCCCGGGATCATCGGCTGCTATGAATGCATGTTGTGCCCAGTTACCAATCATGGCTACCAGCCTGAAAAGGACGAAGGGTATAATGAACACCACCAATGTTGCCGGCCAGTTGATAAAGCAAAGCAATACGCAGGCCAGGATGAATACGATCTCTCCCCGCACTGCCCGCATGAACAGTCGCTTACGTTTTTTCTTTACAAAATACATAGCCAGGTGATAGATGCCGGAGAAAAGGAACACACCGAAATAATGCAGAAAGCCGCTCAAAGAATCGCGCTTATAAGGCATGGTGCTGCTTTCATCATCTTCCAGGTTATTTTCTGCATGATGCATGCCTATGTGGTGCGCGTAGTATGTTTCAGGTGAGTGGCCGAAGAGCGGAGCGATGATCCATGGAAGATAATGATTGAGGAAATCATACTCTTTTTTGAACAGCGCCCTGTGGCTGGTGCAATGGAGCATCAAACCAAAAGGACCTTTGAACGTCACGTTGTTCAGGAACTGGTAAAGTATTGCAGCGGCCCACCATGCCCACCCGCCTACAGGCAGCGCATAGAGCAAGATAGCCAGCGGTATAAGAGTAAATGTGATCTGCAGGGTGAGCTTAACGAACGGAAGATCGCGCTCGTCCCTGATGAATTTGTCGGAGATCCTGGCAAATGTAGTTTGCCTTTCAGGCTTTACAAAAACCGGATCGGTAATGGTGGTTAGTGACTTCATTATCGGACTACAATATAAGGTCATTAGACCAAAAAATCGGGCCGCTCAGAATTAGAGAGCGAACTCTTAGCATTTCCTGGCTAACTAAACTGATGATAAATTATTCATTAGAAATTTTCATGAAATAAGTTGCGTTTTAATACTTTGTCATATATTTTTATGCATACTGTATTTCGGTACATTTTTATAAGTTCTTATTCATCAAAAAAACACACCACATGAAAAAACTGATCACCGTTTCAT
>CAMPKG010000262.1 GCA_946887085.1 uncultured Sphingobacteriales bacterium | reverse complement strand
CTATGACGGTTATCTTTCTCTTGGCGGGATGTGATGACTTTGTCGAGGTCGACCTTCCAAATTCCCAACTGAACACCTCAAATGTTTTTGAGGAAAAAGCCACTGCCCACGCAGCCATGACCGACGTATATGCGCGTCTTCGTGAAAATGGCATTTTCACAGGAACCTTTCAGGGACTTTCCTTTTCGATGGGTATTTATGCTGATGAACTGGATTACTACGGTGCATCCGACACTGGTTACGCGTTGTTTTATTCCAACGCGCTTATTACTTCCTCGCCAGAGGTTCGTACACTCTTCAATACAACCTATGGCCAGATATATGCCTGCAACGCTATCATAGAAGGTGTAAGCAATGCTGTTGCTTTGCCAACGACCGACAAGGATAGAATTCTGGGCGAAGCATTGTTTACCCGTGCATTGTTACACTTTTATCTTGCAGGCGTATACGGAGATATACCTTATATTAAAACAACTGATTACACGCAGAACAGTCATGTTACCCGCATACCAATAGCAGAAGTTTACGCTTTGTGTTCCCAGGATGTCGAACAGGCTATTTCTTTATTGCCTGTGGAGTATCTTGCTCCTGCACGTACTCGACCTAATCAAATGGCAGCTCATGCACTCTTGGCCAAAATCGCATTGGCAAAAGGCGACTACAGCATGGCAAAAAATGAATCTTCAATAGTCATAAACGAGACTTCTCTCTATCAAAATGTTTCAGACTTGTCCCAAACCTTTCTCAAACAAAGTCCGGCTACAATATGGCAGTTAAGTACAGGTAACTCGGGCTTCAACACCCTCGAAGCTCTAACGTTCATTTTCAATTCTGGCCCACCTCCATCTAGTGCCCTGACCCAAGATTTGCTTGATGCATTTCCATCGGGGGATTTACGACTTCAGAATTGGACTCGTTCAATCACGGATGGTACAACGACATGGTTTCACGCCTACAAGTATAAAGCTTCAGCAGGTGATGTCGTTGAGAACTCCATCGTGTTTCGCTTTACTGAAATGTATCTTTTGCGTGCCGAAGCCAGTGCGCGCTTAGGTGAACTCACCACAGCCAAGGAAGATTTGGACGTCATCCGTAACCTCGCGGGAATCGGCAACAGCCCAGCAATTTCACAGCAGGAAATTTTAGAGGACATCTTATTGCAGTACCGCCTGGAATTTTTCTGCGAACACGGTCACCGATTCTTTGATTTGAAACGATTCGGAATGATAGATAGTGCCCTTTCCCAAACCAAACCCGGCTGGGACAGCCACGATGTGCTTTTTCCTATACCAGAAGCCGAGATTTTGATTAACTCCGCCTTGCTGCCACAAAACCCTGGATATTGAGAGCTGAAAATTTTAGTTGGGTTAGTTTTTTGTGTCTTTTGTATGCCTGCGCTGTATCCGCGCAGGCCGCAAAAGCATTACCCCCAACACAGGAAGAATATGACAAATGGGCGACCATTTCGAATGGAGAGTTCTCGCAATCTGCCTCTTGGGTAAGCTATCACTTATCTTATCCCCGAGGTAAAGACACTTTGTTCGTAAAAAACAGGCTGTCAGGAAAAATTGTGGCTCTACCAGGACACTATTCAGGGAAATTCATCGGTGATGACTACTTCCATAGCCTGTCGCCATCCGGAAATTTCATCACCTTGAATTTGAATACCACAATCAAACAGGAAGTGCATGATATTAATGCATTTGAGATGCTTTCCAATGAAAAATCGCTTATGTTGGTTAGCAAAAAGGCCAGTGGTGCTTCTGCCATTGAGTTCCGAAAACCTGATGGCAGCTTGTCACGCCGAATAGACGGCATCAAGGCCTTTAGAATAAGTCCTGATAGGAATGCAATAGTAATAAATAGAGTTACCTTAAACGAAATCTCTGCCGAAATCATCTCTACGCAGGATATTCACAATAGCGTGCCAATAGCGAGTGCCCCTTCAGGTTCGTTTGATAATCTAACTTGGCAAAGACATGGCAAAGCAGTAGCGTTTGTCTATAGGTCAAATGAAAAAGCAATACCCGAAAGCCTTACTCTGTACAATCTTAAAACCAAAAAAAGCAATGTTTTAAACTCAGAGGCGTTGGCCCCTTTCAATCGAAAAATTGAAGCACGTTATGTTAATAATCTGGTGATATCCGACGATTTGCAAAACGTACTGTTTACCACTGCAAACAGTTTATCAACTATCATCGAAACAAAACAAATTCCTCAAATATGGAATGCTTGCGACACACAATTGGAGAGTAACCGCGCCCTCGATATCTCATATCCGCTTTATTGGTTCTGCTGGCAACCGAAAACTGCAAAAATATTTGAACTTCAGGTAGGGGATTTACATTCCCTCCAAATCTTGGCTGGAGGCAAATTTGCCTTGGCCTATAGTAATAATGCCTATAAATCTTCACATCGTCGTGAAAATTATCGGGACATCCATCGTGTCGATCTATCCAATGGCAAGACTAATTTATTGATTACGGGCCAACCCGATGGTGTTAATCAGCTCATGCCAAGTCCTAATGGGAATTTTCTAGCCCATTATCGGGACGGAAAGCAGTATATTACCAATATTATCACTGGTCAAGACATATGCCTTAATGCTTTTGATAAACTTAATATAAATAGGGATATTTTAAACTTCGTAGCGTGGGAGCAAAATGAAATGGCGGTATTGTTATCAGACGAAACGGATATATGGAAAATAAATCCTGACGGCACTAACCTTCAAAAACTTACAGAGAACCCGTCGCTCATAAAGTTCAGTTTAGATACAAGGGCAGGAATCGTGTCTTTTGCAGAACCCATCTTACTACGTGCTAGGACTGATGATTACCAACAGACTGGATATTTCCTGACGGATACCTACGGAATACTTAGGCAACTAATTTTTACAGACAAGAAAATCACTGAGCTCAAATTATTCGAAAATGCAAAAAGCTTTAGTTATCTTGAGGAGGACTTCACTGCACCCCCTGCCTTAAAAATAAGGAATGATAAGGAAGTTTCATTAGTGGTCCAATCTAATCCTATTTTCACCAAATATAAATGGGGAAAATCCGAGCTAATTGAATATCAGGGAAATTATAAAAAACTCAAGGGTGTACTTTGTTACCCTTTTGATTACGATCCGTCCAAGACTTATCCTATGTTAGTCCTTATCTATGAGAAACAGAACTACAGGCTACACGAATTTGTGAATCCGACATTGCTGAATCCGGCCGCATTCAATACTATTTACTATACTAGCCGCAACTACTTTGTGTTATTTCCTGATATCGACTACGTGATAGGCGAACCTGGATATTCGGCTGCATATTGCGTTGTGAATGCAACACAAGCTGCCTTGCAAAAAGTTCCGGTAGATCCTCGCAAATTGGGATTAATGGGTCACTCATTCGGAGGATATGAAACGAATTTTATTATTACCCAAACCAATCTTTTTGCTACAGCTGTTTCAGGAGCAGGAGTGTCTGACCTGATAACATGCTTCCTCTCGGAAAATGCAGCATCACACAATACTAATTTCTGGCGGTTTGAGGAAGATCAGATGAGGATGGGAAAAAGTCTCTTTGAAGATTACGAAGGCTATATCGAAAATTCCCCTGTTACTCATGCATCGAAAATAGAAACTCCTTTATTATTAAATGTAGGGCAAAATGATTTTCAAGTTGGTGTCAGTCAAAGCATGGAGCTCCATTTGGCATTGCGTCGTCTGCAGAAGGAAAATGTGTTGCTAATCTACCCCAATCAAGGGCATGTTTTTAGCGATTCTTCAAGCCAGATAGATGCAACCCTGAAAGCAGGTGAATGGTTTGACCATTTCCTAAAAGATGCCCCAAAACCGTCTTGGTCATATCCCAAATAAATTGGAAATAAAAAAGCAATGCAGTACAACCTTGTGCGCTGCATTGCTTTAATAAATCACTTACGGCTGTCTTTTGTACAACGGCGTCTGACAAATACCTGGCGATGTCAATTTCCACAGCGTAATGCTTCCGCTGGTACAAGCACCGAAGGTAGTGAATGTGTCTGAACAGAGTACCATTGAATCGTGACAAGGATCATCCTCATCAACAAAGTAACGTCCGTTAACATCGGCTAGCGATTTGCTGCTGGCCATAGATGTTGTTGTAAAAGCTCCGGCAATACCCAATACAAGGGTCGCTAAAGGCATCATGATGCCTTTCAGAAATCTACTTTTCATAATTGTAAAATTTTGGTTGTGATCTACTCTATCCCAGGTTTTCGATCGTCCCCTGATACAGGCCCCGTATGTTTTTAGCGTTGTCCCGCTTGTCTTTCGTTTTTCAACACGGCCCTAAGATTTTTTCTTAAACCGTAGCAAACCAAATGCGTATCAATAAGTGCATAAAGTTCATCCCCATCCACCAACAAAGCTTTCATCTTCTTTCTGTTTAAATGATAGATTGGAAAACTTGATCGGTATGTGCGTTCTTTTAAATCATATACATCAATAATACTAGCGTTTTTCCAAATCTCGTCTTCGTCGAATTCGCCTGGTAGCATCGAGTTAATAAAGAGCAGCCCGCCATCAGCAGCAATCAATCTGTTGACTGTTAAGGGCGGTTTAGCAAATGTTTTCCTGCCATGCTCTATCGTTGTTAATTTAATATCTGCTTTGGAAACTGTATCTATTGTGTTACCCCTGTAATCCAAGGCGAGATCATTTCGTGTTACTATATATTGATT
>CAMPKG010000261.1 GCA_946887085.1 uncultured Sphingobacteriales bacterium | reverse complement strand
AAATTATTCCTGACAGTCCCGTGATCGAAAGTGTCACAATTGAGCCTTTTTATTATTCATTTGTTAATCACGTTTAATGTGTAATTTTATCGCAGTCATATAGCTATTTTTACGGTATCTGACCATTTTTTAGCTGGGTAAGAGAGATGCTAAATATGGATAGAATGGAGCAAAGGATTCTTATCCTTGAGGACAATGTTGATGACTTCGGCATGATATACCAGCAGCTTCGGGCTTTGGGCTATCATGGCGACAATATTTATAAGTTCGGCAAGTTTGCCAACCTCCTTTCCGTGCCCCCCGGCGAAAACAAAGTGATTTTTGTTAAATATGATTTGATCGGTCCCGACTACGAACAATCTCTAAGTACCTTACAAGCTGCTTTCCCCGATACTCCTATCATTGTAATTGCCGGCATCGATCAGGCGGTCGATGCAGCAGAGTTGATGAAACTCGGTGCCCAGGATTGTCTCATCAAAGGACAATACAACGAAGATACCCTCCGCCATGCTATCAGCATGTCCGTTGTAAGACAACAAGCCAACGTCAATACCATTAATGCTGCCCGCGAAACTGCTCTTTCGGGACAAGAACCTGTAGCATTTCCTCCGCTTCCACCTGTCGACCACAAACCGGTACAGGCCGCAACACCGCAACCTAAAATAGAGCACATCACCATTACTGCCGATAACAACTACCGTCTTTTCGAGGAAAGCCCGATTCCCACTTGGATATACGATCTAGGCACTGCTCATATTCTGAAGGTGAATGCCGCGGCTATTTACCACTATGGTTATTCGCAGGAGGAATTTCTTCAGATGACCGTTCACGATCTGCGCGCAGAAGGTGACAAGCCAGTAGATAGTGAGGTCGTTAAAATTCCTATGCTGAATAGCTTCTACAACAGCAGCAAGCGCAGGCATGTCAAAAAGGACGGCGACATATTCTATGTCCAGGTTTACAGTCATACCATTCTCTACGAAGAACGCAGTGCCGGTATGATGATGGCACTTGATATCAACACCCGCTACCAGGTAGAGCGTCAGAATGCCGAGCTGGGCGAGATCATCAAAAATCAGAACAAACAGTTCGACGATATACTCTCTTCAGTCAATGAGGTGATCTGGTCTTGCAATGCGGATGATTCAAGTATCCTCTATATCAACAAGGCTTGCAAACAGGTATATGGCTACACAGCTGAGGAATTGATGGAGAACCGGGGCGTACTACCCAGTCTCATTCACCCCGATGATATCGAAAAGGTAGAGCAAGCCTATATGCAGCTGTCACAAACAGGCAGGCTGGATGTAGAACATCGGGTTTACGATAAGAACGGCAAGCTCAAATACGTCATTACCCGCGCTGTACTTCGAAAAGAAGCTGGAGACAGCGCGGGCATAGTAAACGGTGTGACCATTGATGTCACCCGCGAACGCGAGATCGAAAAAATTCTCAGCGACAAAGCTCGCGAGACCGAAACTATTCTCGAGAGCATTACTGACGGCTTCTTTGCTATCAATAGCAATTGGGAGTTTACTTATGTGAATAAAGAATTCGAGCGCATTCTTCACTTAAGCGGCGAGGTGCTCATCGGTCGCAATATTTGGGAAACGGTACCTGGCGTAGAAGAAATGCAGATGTATGCCGAGCTATACCGTGCAGCCAGGGAAAACCAGACTGTCCATTTCGTTGAATATTTCCCTCCGCTAAAGAAGTGGTTGTCAGTAAATGCCTACCCTGCAAAAGACGGAATAGCAGTTTATTTCCGCGACATCACCGATGAGCGCAAACACATTATACAAATAGAAGAGCAAAACAAAAGACTCACCGAGATAGCCTGGCTGCAATCGCACAAGGTGCGCGGCCCCGTCGCCAGCATCCTCGGCCTGGTGCAGTTATTCAATTACGACAATCCGGCCGATCCTGTCAATAAAGAAATTCTGGAAGGCATTAAATATGCCACAAACGGCCTGGACGATATTATCAAGGAAGTGGTAGATAAAACTACTTCAATAGCCGATATCGATAAACTGGCTAAATAGGCCTTATGTAAACCGGCCCGGTAGTAATACGGTTACTTTCGTTTCCCGCCAGGTCCTTAATGTATATTTCATATTGGGTGGTGTCTCCCAGCGTTACATGTATGGAGTCGTCACGCACAAAGGTAAAGGTACCTAGTACCAGGAAGTAGCAATCGCCCTGTATGCCTTTTGCCGGATTCTTAATAAAGTCATCTATTTTCGGGAAAAAATAACCTGTGAACGTATCTACCCGGGCATCCTTTATATAAATGTCATAATTCTCGGTCTGGTTAGGATCATGTCCCAGGTCTGCATCTCCGTCCTCAAGCGAAAATTGTATATAGATGGTATCGCCAGAGTTGCCGCTGGTGAGGCTGTCAGGAAACATAACCTTGAAGTCTATCTTCGGAACTTTAGATAAATTTGATTCCTTTTTGCAACTTGCAAAGGCAATAAACACTGATAGGACTAATAAGACTATTGCATTCTTCATATTATCAAAGTTAGCGAATTGGCCTACAATATCGAGTTAAAAAATAACCGCTGGCTCAGTGATATCAACGCTGACAATTTCGTGAATATTGCCATCGCTGTCTTTCTTTATCAATACAACAATAATGCCATATATCGGGCTTTTGTCGACGCTTTACATGTATCACCTGCGCGGGTAAGCTCACTTGCACAAATACCTTTTTTGCCTATCAGCTTTTTTAAAACACATCGCGTTAAAAGTGGCGACTGGCAGCATGCTGACCTGGTTTTCGAAAGCAGTGGTACTACGGGCGATATTCCTTCCCGTCACTATGTCAGGGATCGGCTGGTCTATGAGGACTCATTATTGAAAGGTTTCGAGGCGGTTTACGGCTCACCCACTGACTATCTTATTTTCGCATTGCTGCCATCTTACCTCGAGCGAAGGAATGCTTCACTGGTACATATGGCCCGCGTGCTAATGGAGCATAGCGGCCATCCGGCCAACGGTTTTTATCTCAACGAATGGGACGAGCTGAAAGAGTTAATCGAAACTAATGAAGACCGTGGGCAAAAAATACTGTTGCTCGGTGTCACCTTCGCCTTACTCGATTTTGCTGAGGCCTGCCCTATGGCTTTGAAGCATACCATCGTTATGGAAACGGGGGGCATGAAGGGCAGGAGAGAGGAATGGACCCGTGAGCAGGTTCATACTTATCTAATGCATCAATGGCAACTCCCTCAGGTACATTCTGAGTACGGCATGACGGAACTCCTGTCCCAGGCCTACGCACCCCAAAAAGGCATATTTTATCCTTCTGCCACCATGAAAGCTCTGGTGAGAGATATCAGCGATCCACTCGAAGTCCGTGAAACCGGTACAGGCTGCCTCAATATTATCGACCTCGCCAATATCCATTCCTGCTCATTCATCGCTACCGAAGACATCGGGAGCGTCTCGGCTGATAACAGTTTTCGGGTGCTCGGTCGCATGGACCATGCTGCCCTGCGCGGCTGTAGTCTTATGGTTATTTAATATCTGTTCACAACTTTTGCTGTTTTCATAAAGCAGTGTATATTTGCAGCCCTGATACACAAACAGGCTGTCGAAAGACTACTGTTCGTAGCCTGCCCAGGTGGCGAAATTGGTAGACGCACTGTGTTCAGGTCGCAGCGCCTGCAAGGGTGTGATGGTTCGAATCCATTCCTGGGCACCAATTAAAAATAAAGCGACCGCTTTGCGGTCGCTTTATTTTTAATCCGCTCCCCGCACCGTTTCCCGCACTCCCAAAAACATCCACATATCCACACAAAACTTAATAAATCCATACGTCCGTATACCTTCACGAAAACATTTTCGAAATGTTCCCGTACGAAAATTGGAAGTATATAAGATACATTCCACACAAATCAAATCGTTTACCGATATTTTAAAAGCAGCAAGAATATCCCTGGATATGCAAAGAATCAACTCGGTAGGGCAGTTCTCAGCATTATGCTAAACATTGCCGAAGGCAGTGCAAAGTTTTGAGGCAAGGAGAGAAGGGACTTTTACATCATAGCAAGAGGTTCGGTATTCGAATGTACATCATTGGTAAATTTTCTTTGCCACGAACGTGAGATGTTAGATGTTCTGAACGCAGATATTAATAGAGACTTCGAAAGCATCCCCAAAATGCTCTACACCATGATTACAAATCTCGATAAACAGCAATAAAAAAGGGAGCTAACCATTAGCTCCCTTTTTTATATCGATTCAGATACTACATGTATTCAGCCGAAAAAGAATTGAACTCGTTCCTCAGCTCATTCACTACTCTTTCTTCGGAGGCGAAAGATTGCTCCAGCATGTCATGGTTAGCCATCAGGCGCTCATCTATCACGCCGTTGTTTACCACTCTTACACGGATGTCATTCTTCAGTTTGTTAATGTTGTTCGACTGTATCCTGAATTGATTCTCAAAATGCTCCACTTGTTTCAATACTTCATTCGCAGTATTTCTTCCGGCAATTTCAGTCAGTCTGTCTCGCAATATGCCAACTTCCTGTTTATAGAAATTTAATGCCCGGAGCAACTCGTTGTGTCTGTTGTTGAAATGATCGATACTGATCTTCTTCATACGCGTGGTATTTTGGTGAGAAAATAGATTTTAATTCAACATTCCCTGATCGCTGGGATCTACTATAAAGTTAGAAACTATTATAATTTTTCACAATAGCAATTTAATGCTG
>CAMPKG010000260.1 GCA_946887085.1 uncultured Sphingobacteriales bacterium | reverse complement strand
CTTCATAGGCATGTAAAACAGCTTCTGGCTGAAATTGCTCCATTTGCCGTTTTTAGAAGTTTCTATGTATATCGAACGGACCCTGTGATTAACATCGTCGGCAGCGATATGCAGCTTCCGGGTAAATAACGATTCCTCCTTCGCCTCATAGAAGAAATTATGCGTCATCGTTGCATCGTCTGCAAACTCGCTGAAGGAATACCGGTCAAGATATTTCAGATCGCTGATATCTGTGGCGATGAAGGTTTTAAAGATCGGCCCCCAGTCAACATCAAAGGCCGATATCATTGAGCTATCGACCTTGCCGTTCATGTACACTACTTTCTGCATACCATAAGGCTGGCCCCGGTGAGTATTCCACTGGTCAGAAATGAACTGCGCAATTGAAAAATATCCCGGCCCTCCGGCAGGCGCAGTCTTTTCCTCCTTCTTTGAAGGTTTACACGAAATAAACAACCCAACTAATGCGAACAAACAAACTGCGAACCTTGCTGACATAAAAATTCCTTGCAGGCTAAATTAATAAACCTGCAAGGAACTCGATATATATAGTTTCTAATTTAATTGCGGATTCAGCGGCATATTTGCCAGGTAAGAGAACTCTTTACCCAGCAGGCGGATGGAGCTTTTCCATATATTATCAGGTTCTGTTTCGAACAACAACCTCGGACTTAGATCGGCTATCATCCACGATCCCTCTTCCAACTCTTTCTCCAATTGGCCAGGAGCCCATCCTGCATAACCTACAAAGAGCTTGAGGTCTATCGGCTGATATTCGTTTTCCTTGATCGATTCCTGCAGGGCTTCATAAGAACCACCCCAGTATACACCGGGAATGATTTGGTTACCACCATATGCTTCCGGCGAGCGGTGCAGCATATGCAGGGTATCAAGTTGTACCGGTCCACCCTGGTTAATATTCAGGAGCGGCGTATATAGCTCAGGCAAAAGATCACCTAATGTCAGGTCGGTTGGTTTGTTCAATATAAATCCCACCGAGCCTTCAGCACCATGCTCGCAAAGCAGTATCACTGCGCGCGCAAAGTTCGGGTCGGCCAGGAAAGGCTCAGCTATCAATATCTGTCCCGGGGCTAACTTCCTATTGTTCATCGGCTTACTCAAATTCAAAAATTCCATGACTCACGTTTTTATATGCTCACACTGCTAATGTAAAAAAAACAGTGCCTCTGCATCATATTGGGGAATATTGCCGGCTTTATTAGACATTCATTAACATTAATGACCAAAACACAGCAAATAGCGCTATTTTTACGCCCCCGTTATGACTTCTACCCAAATGCTTTATAACATTTTGCTCTTCGTTATCACCTTTCTGGGTGGGAGTGTACCACTATGGGTAAAAGGCCTCGATGATAAAAAGATGCATTATTTGCTCGCATTTTCAGGATCTTTCCTGCTGAGCATTACGCTGCTGCATCTTTTACCAGAAACATTCGAAGAATTGGGTTCTGCCGCGGGCTTTTACTTACTCGTTGGTTTTTTCCTGCAACTCATTATTCAACGTATTACCCATGGTATAGAGCACGGGCATGTGCACCTTGAACACAACGGCCATCATGTATCACTTACACCAATAGTTCTCGGCCTTGGGCTCCATGCATTTATGGAAGGGCTGCCTTTGGGTTTTAATTACCGTTTAGGCGGTACCGAACCATCGCTGTACCTCGCAGTTGCGGCCCACAAAATACCGGAAGCAATGCTGGTAGCTACACTTGCTGCGGCTACGCAAGCAAGAGGGAAAGCGATATGGCTGGTATTCGGCTTCTCGATGATAACACCGGTTGCCGGCACTATTGCAGTGTATCTTGGCCAAACTTATTATGCTGTTTCTCAGCTCGTATCGGCACTTATTCCCATTGTTGCCGGCGCGTTCATACATATTTCCACTACCATCTTTTTCGAGAGCGGTACCAAGCACCACATGCTCACGTGGCAAAAGACCGTTGCCATGTTGGTGGGTGTTGGCCTGGGATTGGTAACGCTTTTATTTGAGTAACTTTATATAATGAAAAACCTATCTAAGGTTGTATTGACCGGTGTTTGGCTTGCACTGGGGTTTGGTGTTTCGGGCAGAGAAAAAGCGAAAGACAACTCTCTTCTTTGGCGCATCAGCAACAAAGACATGAAAAAACCCTCTTACCTGTTCGGTACCATGCACATGATATGTCCTGATGATTATGTATGGACGGATGCTATGAAAACCAGCCTGAAGACGGCCGAAGCCGTTTGTTTTGAGATGGACCTTGATGCGCCGGACATGTTCATGGAAATTGCCAAAGGGATGCTCAATAATTCGGGCAAAAGATTGAAAGACTATTTCTCCGAAGAAGACTATGCAAAGATATCAACCTACCTCGCCGATAGCATGGGGGTGGACATATCCATGTTCGAACAAATGAAACCGGCTGCGATACAATCGTTGATAACAGAAAAAACTTTTAGTTGCCCCTCACCTGTTTCCTACGAGGTAAACATCATGCAGGAAGCACAACGCGATAAAAAGGAAATACTCGGCCTGGAAACACCCGCCGAGCAACTAGACCTTTTCGACAACCTGCCCGTGGATAGCGTGATCAGCGAACTACTGATGATGGTGCAGGGAAAAGATGAAAACAGGGATGACTACGCAGAGCTGATCACAGCTTATAAAACACAAGACCTCCCCAGGCTCAATAACCTGATACAGAGATCGGCCTCCAAAGACATTGACCTGGGCGGCTTCCTGGATACAAGAAACGAAAAATGGGTACCTCGCATGGTGGAGCAGATGGACCAGCGCTCCATATTCTTTGCAGTAGGCGCGGGGCATCTCTGGGGTGACAATGGCCTGATAACACTGTTACGTAAAGCAGGCTACAAAGTAGAACCAGTCAAATAGTGTTCTAATTATCCTCCAGTACCATGCTCATCGTCTTTCCGGTGAGCGGTTTATTCAGGAACTGTTTTACCGAAGCATAACTTCTTACACGCGCTATGTCATTCTCATTAATAGAGGAAGACAGCATGTAAATAGTATAGTTTTCCTTATGATCGGAAGGCATTTGCTCAAATGCTTCCACGAAGTCAAAACCATTCATCACCGGCATTTGTATATCTACAAAAATCACCGTCCTGCCTGACGGGTGTGGTAAATTTTTAAGATGGTCCAGCGCGTCAGAAACCTGCTGAAAGGTATAGATACTTTCGCTACGGTTAGTGTTCTGGATGATCTTCTGAGCGATGAAGCAATCCAGTTTGCTATCATCAATAACGATGAAATGAAGCTTATCCCCTGTCATCATTTACTTGGTATAGTAACTTTAAATGTGGTGCCTGCGTCCAGTTGCGATTGTACTTCAATACTTCCATTCACCTTCGATAATGCGTCCTTTACGTTATATAATCCAAACCCTGACCCTAATTCGTCGTTAGCTGCCCGGTAAAACATGTTAAAGATATGGTTTATGCTGTTTTCCGGTATACCAATACCGTTGTCTGTTACAAAAATATTCGCTCTGCCTTTCTCCACGTCTATTCTCAGGTCAACTTTTTTCTCGCGGCCATTCTTCTTCTGGTACTTAAAAGCATTTGATAACAGGTTGTTCAAAATGATCTTCAGCGATACTTCATCGGAACGGAAAGCCTCCGGCTGCTTCACGTCAGTATCAAACTGCACACGATCTACCCTGCTGGTGATCTCAAACATATCGCGCATGTCCCTGACCAGCTGATCGAAGTTCACCTCTGCTATATTCAGTTCTCCGCGACGTATATTATAGTAATCGTGCAGGTTTTGTATATAGGTATCCAGCTTCATCATGGCTTTCTGCATCATCTGCAGCATATCCTTGATCTCGCCTATGTTCTCTGTCTCCTCTGCTATGTTGATGATACCCAATACGCTTAAGATAGGCCCACGCATGTCGTGCGTTGCACTGTAAGCGAACTTGTCAAGCTCATTGTATGCTTTTTGCAGCTCCTCGTTTTTCAGCGTCAGCATAGAGGAGGTCACATAGAATTTGTGTGCCTCGTCAATAGCAGACTGCACGTCAACATCGGTCCATGGCTTTTTTATGTACCGGAAAATATGGCCACGGTTGATCGCATCGATCACCGACTCGATATCAGTATAACCTGTAATAAGTATCCTGACCGGATTGGGGAATTCTACTCTTATCTGCTCATAAAACTCCACCCCGGTACGGTCGGGCATACGCTGGTCGCAGAGGATAACACTGACATCAGGATTGTCGATCAAACGCTGCCTGGCCTCGTCTGTATTGTTGGCTGTGAGCACGTTATAATCAAACCTGAATGACGCCTTAAAGCTAACCAGGTTGTTAGCTTCATCATCAACATACAAAACCTTTATTTTCTTCTGCGCGTTCAATACAACTAATTTACAACAATTATTGGTTTATTGGTATCTCGATAATGAATTCAGTGCCTTTGCCGAGCTCAGACTCAACATTGATGGTGCCGTTGTGTTTTTTGATAGTGTTATAAGCTATGGACAATCCAAGGCCGGTTCCTTCTCCCACATCTTTGGTGGTAAAGAACGGCTCAAACAGTTTTTTCATCACGTTTTCGTCCATGCCCGTACCGTTATCACCGATGCGAATGACAACAGTAGACTCGGTGTTCGACGTACTGATCGTGATCTTTCCGCCAGCCTGCTCCTTAAATTTCGACTTCACAGCGTGCAGGCCATTGGTGATAATGTTC
>CAMPKG010000259.1 GCA_946887085.1 uncultured Sphingobacteriales bacterium | reverse complement strand
AAAATATCCTGTCGGCCGACCAGTATTCAAAATACGAGCAGATGAAGGCTGAACGCAAAAAGAAAATGCAGGAAAAACGTGGAGAAAGGGAATTAAAGAAAGGGTAAAGGTTGATATATAGGTGGTTTAGTTTAAGAGAGGGATGCCGAAAGGTGTCCTTTTCTTTTTAGAATCTCAGGTTCACCCGCGTGCCTTTGCCGGGTTCGCTTTCCAGCCACATTTCGCCTTTGTTGTTTTCAATAAATTCTTTGCAGAATATCAACCCGAGGCCGGAGCCCTTTTCGTTTACGGTACCCTCTATAGAGAAACGGGTGTTGATCTGGAATAGTGACGATACCATTTCCATTGTCATGCCAACTCCCTGGTCGATGATGCTTACAAGGGTTTTTCCGTCTGCATCTTTCTCGGCATTAAACACGATCTGCTCTCCGGTGAAACTAAATTTGAGCGCATTGCTGGTAAGATTACGGAGCACAAATTGTATCTGCTCAAGATCGGCTTCAATGAATGTAGTAGGTGGAATATCATTGACCAGGGTTATTTGTTTCTGCTCGGCTATATGGCTGAACAATGCTTTCACCTTTTCCACCATTGAATGCAGGTCCAATGGTTCGCGCTTCACTTTTGTTTTGAGAACAGCGCCATAATAACCCTGCGACGCCCAGCCAAGAATATTGTCCAGCGTTTGCAGCGACACGTCGATATTTTCGCGAAGACTTTGCAAGGCCATCGTGCGTTCTTCTTCGGTGAGCAGGTCGCTATCCATCACATCTATCAAACTTTTTGCACTAGTAAAAGGTGAGCGCATATCGTGCCCGATGATGGAAAGTATCTTGTCTTTGAACTGCAATGCGTCCTCCAGCGCATTCTTCTGCTCTTCAATGATCGCGTGGTTAGCGGTGGCTTCTTTGATCACATTCCAGCAGATAAGGCTGATAATGATCAGCGGCAATACAACATTGAGATACGAAAAGAATGTGATCGCGGCGGGCAACTCAAACAGAGGTGGCGCCGATTGCTGGTATATGTATATGCCTATAGACAGGATGATAATGGTAATAGCGCTTATCAGCCTGTAATATCCCTGGGAATAAAACAGGGTAATGGCCACAAGCGCGATGATCAGGTAATTGTTGTTGTTGGTCTCGCCGCCGAAAGCGATACACATTTCAACTATCCAAAGGGTGGTAGTAATGGTGATAAATTTCGTCGCTGCGTTGAGTTTGCCTTTTTGATTGAGTATATATCCTGCGATGAAAATGCCAGACAACACCACGTGATGGATAAAGTAGGGTATAGAATCGATGGAAACGATAGCTGTAACACTGGAGGCGATGGCACTCAGCAGGCAAATGATCCGAATCGACCGCATCCGCGCTTTACGCACGAATTCGGCCTGCTCAGCATTGGTTACAAGCTTTCCAGGCATCTCATCTCGATTTATGGAAAAATATAAAAAACTTTGAAGCGACCGTTCAAATCCAGCATCCCGGGGATAAATATAGTTAGCATTCGGATAACGTAATTTGCTGAGCTTCAACGATCGTATGCCCATTTTTCGCGGCAACGAGATGATCGTCATGCGTTTATCGGTTACATGCGCAGGATCCGCGACACACAATATGCGACAGCATTTATGCAGGCCCCGGCTGCGCCGTTCAGCAATATCTGGGAGAACACGATAGCGCCGGAGTATATTATCAGGTTAATTCAAAACTTGTAAACCGCCGCGATGATCAGAAATTAAACCGAATACCTCCTGATACATCTATTCTGGACACCGACTCCAGTTGCCCATCATTGAGCTGAAGGGTTCGCGTACCTTTTTCATCGGTAATTTCCAGGCGATCGAGCCCACCCAAAATAGCTGAAACATCTACGCCCAGTGCAATATTGCGGTGCAGTGCAATATCGAGGCCAGCTCCCAATGCATAAGCAAAAGTGTTCCCTTTAACGTTGTAGGCGGTTACAAATGCAGCATCGTTTTTGTAGGAAACATAACCGATAGACGCGTAGGGGATAAATTGTACCGCCTGACTTTCAGACATTACCCTCATATTGAAACTCGGCCCGAAGTACTGGATATTGAGGTCGTCGGCCAGTTTGCCTGTAATAAAATTATACGTGTCCGGATCTACCACCTCGATGTCCGTGGAGTGCGCGGAGCGGAACATAGAGTATGTGGCGCCTATCCCTATCATCCGGTTAAAAAAATAAGTGGCATTTCCGCCGAGGCTATAGCCTGTCTTTAATGCATCAAAGTGTGAATGGAATTCGGCCGGTACAGAACTTGACACCTTCCCAAGCATATAACTCCATCCGCCTTGCAGGCCTATTCTGAAATGGGTGGGTTCGTCATAACCAAAATCGCGGTAGCGTTGCGCAGTCGCAGATTGTGTGAGGGCCATGGTCATGGCCACGATAAGAATGGGTAACCGTTTCATAATCAATAAGGTTTAGCCGTTAATACGAAAGTATATTTTGTTTCTCAAAAGGAAAAGGCAGTGAACAGATTTTTTTGTGCGGGCTTTGCTAGTCGTCTTTGAAGTGCAGCAGGATAAGCGATAACATTAAAAAGCTAACTATCCTTTCGGCGCTGCCGAGGCCATTCCATGTGGTGCTCTGCCACATGGCAAACCATTCACCGCCGATGACCTCAAATCCCAGGAACCAGATAAGGATACCGATGATCAATCCCGAGACAGACCAGTTTTTCGACCTATAAAACGTTGCGGCATCGGCTTTGATGTTTCTATATAGCTGCCAGCTTCCTTTTAAGCAGCAATATGCCATTAGACCTTCCATGAGGATGATCAGCAAATACCCTGCATGATAGACAGCCGGGCTGTGGATGCTGCGATAATGGATATTGCTACCAGGGAAGGTGGTATCCATCTTCATTACGTGCGCTACAAAATAGTAATTAGTATAATAGTCGGTAATGTTGCCAACAACTATCAATAGCGACATGATACCGATAGCCAGCACCGAAATTATTTTCGCGAGACGTAGAAGATAAGCGGTTGAATACATGGTACTAACTTACCGTGAATATAAAGCAGTAAAATGTTTACTCAACTATGTAGCTGAAATGAAATCCTCACTTTTTTGGAAATGATAAGGAGGAACGCGAGACCTTCGGGTGTTTTCCGTCTCATATTGTTCACATTAGTACATATGAAATAAGATAGTTATTTTTATATGAGGGGGAAGACATCATGATCGAATACTTTGAGGTACTGGAAAAGATCATCGGGCATATAGCATGGCCTGCTGTTGTGCTTGTTGTCTTCTATTCGTTCCGGAAAGAGATCAAGTCAGTTGTCAGCCGGATAAAATCGGCTGAGATAAAAGATGTAAAATTTGAGCTTGAGGATAAGATCGATGAAATGCGCAAAGAAGCGCTGGACGCAGGAGTAACGATGTTCTATCCCATAGCAACGCTGCAAAGAGAATTCAACGCCGGCAGTGAAAAGACAAGGGAAGCACAGATACTCGACTCGTGGAAACGCATTGAGAACATATTGATCAGGCTGGATGAGCGGGGTAGTAAGAGCAACAACACAGCTGATACACTCAGTTACCTGGTGAAAGCAGGCAAAATAGAAAAATACCTGGCCAACATTATTATGGACCTGCGTGAGTTGCGCGACATTGTGGTGCACAAAGAAAACGTGGTCATAGCCGAAGACGAATACCAGAACTGGATGTCTATCTCAAAAAGCGTGACAGACAGATTGAGCAGTAAGATTTAAAGTGCTCGAAGCATCGAAAAGAGAAGCCGCTGTGGCGGCTTCCCGGTTCTTAGTTCCACATAGTTCCATGCAGTCCTAAGACGATGCCCATCCAAAGTCCCACAACATATACAATCACGCATAGTACAATTGCCAGCACTTTCTTCCAGCCACCCATCTGGCGTACAGGCTCCATAAAGTGATAGAACAGCCCTGCCGCAGCACCTGCCATCGGCGTTGCGATCAATGGCCTTACGCGCCAGTACTGTCCCCATTCAGGATTTGGATAGTCGACCCCGAACACGAAAAAGGATATCACAGCAAGACCCAGCGCCAGGCCAAATAGAACCCTCCTTACCAAAGAGGCAGTGAAGAATGATTCCGGTGTTAAAAAATTTCTGCTTTCCATGATAGTTGAATTTTAACTCTAAAAGCACTTTGTTTTTCAAAGTTAAAAAGAAAAAAATGAATCAGCAAACAATCATGTGGTTTTTTTATTTCCCAATGAAGAACTTGTGGATGAGGCGTGCCTATTTTTCTTTTGCTATTAAAACCTTCAGGTATTTTGCGAAAGCGGTGTCTTTATTAGCAACTGCGGTGGCATGGTAACGTCTCATCACACCGCGGTTTAGATAGACAGCATCTTTTATATTGTTATCGTACAGGTAATTAAATCTTTGTTGTTCTTCCTCTGGCTCCATGGCCTCGTTCAACACATTTACCATAGCGCTTTCGGTTGCGTCATACCGGCTTGGCGGAACACCCGGCAGGTTTGTGCGTCCAGCGCGAAAATGTAGTTGATCGCCCCACCTGAAAAGCACATAGGCATATACATCATTCCGGAACCAGATCTTATTGCGGCTTCTTTTGTTGCGTTCACGGGTATTAAATACTCTGTTGCAATTCAAAAACAATGAGTCGTTTCGCTCGATTGCCCAGTATTTCTTTTTGATGTTGAAATCCAATTCACGGTTTTTCGCGGAAACATAGTAAGTGTATTCT
>CAMPKG010000258.1 GCA_946887085.1 uncultured Sphingobacteriales bacterium | reverse complement strand
TGCCTGTCGGTAGGGTGGCATTCCCAGCCGGTGAGTTCTTCAAGTTTTGGCCTGTTCACGGTCGAATTTCTGTTTTTATAAAGTTTGTTGATATTGCGCAGTTCCTGCCGGTATAATTCTGAATAGTTGCCACGCGTCCGCTGTACATATTGTTTAATAACATCGTGGATATTCTGCCAGTCGTTGGTGTTAGGGTGTATGTCGATGGTCTTTTGAATTTGGTGACTGGTATTTGGTCCCGATAGCCATCGGGATTGACCTAATTGGGATTTTTCCTCTATGTCCTGATCTTCAGGCGTTTGCGGGGTGCTGTTGTTAACTATTGTTAAGTCGGTTTTGTCATTTTCTGTAATACCAAAGTATTCGATCTTGCCGTCTATTTCTTTAGTTACGATACGGTCGGCGGGGCATACCAGCTCATACCTTCCGGTTTCCATATCGCGTTCAAATATGCATCCAAGCTTTTCATGTATATGACTGGGCGTAGGGGGCGATACGCCCACATCGGGGTTAGTGAGCGACTCTCTAAGCAGGAATTCCATTTCTTCATCCGTAAGGTCCTCGCCACTGTCGAAGGATTTTTTATCGTTGTAGACATAGAAAATGACTTGACCCTCTTCTTTTTTCTCTTCCTTTTTCTCTGTCCGCGTTGTTGCCATCGCTTTCTTCGAAAAATATTCAGCCTCCAGCTTGGCGTCCAGCTCTATGGCGCGCATGATGGCATTGGGATTATCCACCGGCACGTCCATGGTCTTTACTTCTTCTTTGAACTTGTAGTATTTATTCATCCGCGCCTGCCGGCGTACGATGCTTGCCAATTCGGCCCTGCGTTCGTAGATGGAAAGGAATTCCTGCTTATATCTTTCTGCAGCTTCGGCCTCTGCGGCGGCAAAGCCTTTTTCCATCGCCTCAGCCTGTTTTTCTTCCACCAGTTGTTTGATCTCGGGCCGTTTGAACAGCCGCGATGCGGCTGCGCTCAGGCATTGCGGTTTCGTTTTCGGGTAGGCCTTTCCATAGGCCTTCTGCGCATCGCCGTGTCTGATGAATTCTTTCACCAGGATAAGGTGTTCTATGGGTATGCGCACGGTAGGATTATTCGTGTTCATGATGACAGGATTTATTATAACAAATTTACGGAAAAATGTTTAAATTTACGTGCGTCATTTCGAACGAAGTGAGCGTTAGCGAGCAAAGTGAGAACTTTTCTCACCGGAGGTAAATCTCCCGAAGAGAATTACAATCGTCAAATGATATGTACAAAGGCGGATACGTATACATAATGAGCAATAAACACCGGACAACACTATACGTTGGCGTAACGTCTGACCTGCCTGGCCGTGTGCAACAACACAAAGAACATTTCTATAAAAACAGCTTTTCTGATCGCTATAATGTTGAATGTCTTGTATATTACGAAGCGCATGATGGTATAGAAGAAGCAATAGCCCGTGAGAAGCAGATCAAAAGATGGAGTCGTGCAAAGAAAGAGACTTTGATAAATGGATTTAACCCGGAGTGGAGGGATTTGTATGAGGAAGTGCTTTGATTGGCCTCAGTGCTAATTCTCGGGGGATTACTCGACTCCACTCGCTGTGCTCATTCCGCTCGAAATGACGGGTCGATTGGCCAATTTTCTTATTTTCATACCAATGAACGCCAAACCTGTCTTGCTATCTTTCCTTTTGTTCACAGCTTCCTGCTCCGGCATCAAGCGACAGCAAGCACCGTCCACGGACTCGACGATAGCCGTGCAATGCAATGATACCAATAGCTTCATCAGGATAAGGAATACTTTGTCGGTACTCAATGTACTGGACATAACTGCGGAGGAATTTGCAGAAATGAACCAGGATACACCATTGATAGGATTGCAGGCCTACGAACTCGATACGACTTACGATGAACATTGTGTGCTCAGCGTTACTGTGAAGGTAGACTGGAATGCTGCATATCCTACCTACTACGAGTACTATTACAATTTCGACAAACGAAACGGATTGCGGTTGCGCATGAGCGATATCGTAAAGGCCGACAGTATGAACGGGTTCATACAACTCTGTAACGGACTACTGGCTAATAATGTCGCTACGCAGAAAG
Source organism: uncultured Sphingobacteriales bacterium (assembly GCA_946887085.1). Next base: position 2,646 of record CAMPKG010000258.1, on the reverse strand, counting down.
CCGACATAACAAAAGCAGACAGGCTGGAGGACTTCAATAACATACTAAAAGAAACCCCGCCAGTGTTCACGGAAGAGAATATCGACAATTACGTCATTACCAGGGACGGGATAAACATCGAATACAAGTTCAATTTCCCGCGCTATGCGCTGACCATAGAACCGGAAGGCACGCTGGAATTCAGTATTGCAGATATGACACCATACCTCAAACCTGATGGCCCGTTGGGGTTTTGGTTGAAACGGTAAGTTTTTCATCCCCTCCGCGGGAGGGGTGTAGGGGTGGGTTGCTCGCGATGGGAAAAAGCAAAGAGTGTTTTGCGGCTCATGTTATCTGGACACACCCCGCTCACGCACAAAGCTAGCCCACGCCCCTCTCCAGAGGGGAAGGCATTTTCTTTTTCCTTTCCTGAAAGGAAAAGGCACGTGGCAATTCTTCAAAATCCACTTAATCGTGGTTCAAAAAACAAGGCCCTGCATGAATGCAGAGCCTTTTTCATTTCAAGTTCCTCTCGTGAAAACAAAAAGAACTTTTTTACCCCTATTGAAACGAAAATCTTTATTAACAAAGCTAATATACGAACTCAGGAATTATAAAAATCAATTATGTTCCTTTCTACCTTATTATGACAACAAAATGTACCTATTCGTTGGCTGGGGGTGAGCAGGTTCTACCCGTCTAAACTGGCTATCCCGGTCTTCAGGGCATACAAAACCAATCCTGTCCGCGATTTTATTTTAAGCTTCTGGAAAAGCTGGTCGCGGTCGTTATCTATGGTACGGTGGTTTATTTCCATGACGTCCGCTATCTCTTTGTAGGTCATTTCGCTGCAGCATAGCTTCAGGAACTGGAGCTCGCGTTCATTCAGTTCCGATACGGTCACTTCTTTAGGTTTATTGATGATCTGGTAGAGCATCTTCCCCGTTACCAGGTCCGAATGATAGAACCCGTGCTCATACAAGGATTCAATAGCTTTTTGAAGCACTTCGGGCTGAGAGTCCTTTAATATATAGCCACCTGCACCGGCGCGTAGCATCCCGAGGATATTGAATTCCGAATCGTAGACCGATACAGCAAGTATTTTGATATCCGGCCATTTTTCTTTTATAGCCTTTGTAGTATCAAAGCCGTTTATCTCAGGCATATTGATGTCAAGCAGGCAGACATCGGGCAGTACAGCTGCAACCGACATTTTTTCAAGCAGGTCTTTGCCGTTACCCACGCTGATCAATACCTCGATGTTGTCAAAATCTTCAATTAGTTCCTCGACCCCTTTGCGAAACAGGTGATGGTCGTCTGCCAGTGCCACCTTTATTTTATTGCTCATAAGTATCGATGTTTAATGAGATGAGCGTGCCTTTATCGGGGTTGGACGTTATAGCTACACCGCCCAGCATTTTTGCCCTTAGGTCTATATTGTGCAAGCCCAGGCCTTTGCTGTCTTTGATGCGTGCGGTATCGAAGCCTAGGCCGTTGTCCGCTATCTTTATGGCGATTCCATCTGGTTTGTAGTCGACGGATATGTCTATGCGTGTAGCCTTACTGTGTTTGATGGAGTTGTTTACTGCTTCCTGTATTATACGGAATGCAAGCAGCTTCTTCTCTTCGTCTATCTCATATGGCGTTCCGGTTATCGTAAGCTCGGTTTCCATTTCTTTTGCCTCGCGCACGTAACGCAATTCTTTCTCCAGGCTTTCCGGTAGTGTAAGCCGCGATATGAGGCCCCCATTGAGTACATGGCTAAGATTGCGTATGGCATCCATAGCATCGCCCACCAATTCGTTGCTGTTTTCTATCGCGGCTTTAAAGATGTTATCGGTTGCCTTGCCGGCAGTGCGGTATAGTTTGAGCCGTGCCAGGCTCAGCGTCTGTGCAATATTATCATGCAGTTCCTCCGAGATATACTTAAATGACTGTTCCTGCACCTCCAGTTGTGTTTGCATAACGGCATGGTGATATTGATGTTTCAATTCGAGCTTTTCGGTGATATGGCGCACCTGCCGCCTGCGGTATTCGATAAGAATAAGCAACAGGAACAGGACAAATACAGACAGCGTAAGCGAACCTATGATCAGTACTATGGCGATTTCAGCGGTGTTCAATGGATGCTGTTTTTTTAGGGTAAAAAAATAAAACTGCCGTTATACCCGAATAAACAATGATGTTTACGATTACCTGGAAGGTTAGGACAACATCGAGGTAGGGCCATTTGTTGCCATACAGTACTTTCAGAAATGCAAACAGGAAAAAAGTACTGCTCCATAACAAAAGCCACAAAACTGATATCCAAAAGTGCGGGTTGTAAAAAATATTTTCATCTATATTTTTTTTCAGGGTTGTATAAATGGAGTTAAGACAAAGTGTAATTACGGCAAAGCTTTCAAATACAAGCATATTTGTATTCAGTTTAGTTACTGGTTGAAGAAATGCTGCATTTAGCATAGCTATTACCGGCCAAATGATATAACTCGCAATAATAAGTTTTGCATAGTGAACGGGTCTGATAAGTTCAAGAAAATAACGGCTGATAAGTATAATTTCTGCTACCGATGAGATATGATTTACAGTTGCTCTTATTTTATAATGCCCTGTTTTATAAAGTATATAAGTGGTCATTTCAAAAAATGAAATAGTACAAAGAAGGAT
>CAMPKG010000257.1 GCA_946887085.1 uncultured Sphingobacteriales bacterium | reverse complement strand
AAGCTACATTGCGATTTAGCAGGCGACAGGGTAAAAATATCAGGCTCGGCTGTTACTTATGCTATCAGCGAGATACTTATAAATGCAAATTGATATGGCTACTATCGAATTTCTAAAAAGCGCTAAACGCCAGTTTCAGTATTATAAACAACTTGGCGAGCAGGCCATGAGCCAGCTGAAAGATGAAGAACTTTTCTGGCAGCCGAATGAAGAAAGCAACAGTGTTGCCATCATTGTAAAACACCTGCATGGTAATATGCTCAGCCGGTGGACAGATTTTCTGACAACTGATGGTGAGAAAGAATGGCGCAACCGCGATGGTGAGTTTGAGAACGACTGGACAACACGTGACCAAGTACTGAAAGCATGGAATGAAGGCTGGCAGTGTTTGTTCAATGCGCTTGAGAGCATAACAGACGACGACCTGAACAGCATTGTGTACATCCGCAACGAGGGGCATACAATTCTTGAAGCGATCAACAGGCAATTGGCACACTACCCTTATCATGTGGGCCAGATCGTTTATATAGGCAAGCTATGCGGGAATGAAGGCTGGAAGAGTTTGTCCATTCCCCGCAACAAATCGAAAGACTATAACGCGGATAAATTTTCGCGGAATAAAGGCACGCGACATTTCACTGACGACCTGCTGGATAAAAAATGAGAATAGCTAAGCATTATTTCTTCACTACTGTTTTGCTACTCGCGTTGGTCGCGAGGTCATTTGGACAAACAGCCACCGATAACATCGTTAGTCATGTAGCCGATCCGGCGAAAGATAACATCCAATTCTTCTGGAAAGATGACAAGGGTAACATCTTTCGCAGCATAGACAACCTGAAACGCTGGCTCGACGGCAGGAAAACGCAACTCGTCTTCGCTATGAACGGCGGGATGTATATGGAAGACTACAGGCCGCTTGGCTTGTACATCGAAAATGGCAAGAAGATCAGGCAGGTTAACCGCGATTCAGGCTACGGGAATTTTTACATGATGCCGAACGGCATTTTCTATGTTACGGATAAAGGCAAAGCAGTAGTATGCAAAACGCAAGACTATAAAAGCGATGCAGGAATAAAATACGCCACGCAGTCGGGGCCGTTGCTTGTGATCAATGGCACTATCCATTCTTCATTCAAAAAAGGTTCGGCCAATGTGCATATCAGGAATGGTGTAGGCATACTGCCCGATGGAAAAGTATTGTTCGCCATATCCAAAACGCCGGTCAACCTCTACGATTTTGCTGAATACTTTAAAAGCGCCGGTTGTAAGAATGCCCTGTTCTTAGACGGGTTTGTGTCCAGGGCCTGGATACCGGCCAAAAACTGGACACAAACAGATGGTGATTTCGGGGCGATAATAGCAGTAACCAAATAATTAATCCTCAGAGCGCCGCTTATCCAGCCATTGTTTTTTCTCAATTGCATAAGATACCACCAGCCCTAAGCCACCACCGATAGCAATAAGCGCGAAATACAGCTCTTCAAAATCGTCGTGATAAGTAAATCCCCCGGACGTTACCTTGGTGTGATTCATGGTACCATCAATAAGAATTGCAGCGAGCAAGCCCAAACCGCAGCCAAGCAGTAACAGGCCATACTTCAGGTTAACGAACGGCCTGGGCTGCGGGGTATGTTGCTTGGGATTGATGCCGCGCTCTATTAGCGCCATATTCTCCCTGCTTTTCAGGTACATAATGCCAAATACCAAAAGAAAGCCGGCAATGGGAACTAAGATCGGAATAAGAAATTCTGGATTCATGTTGCTGTTTTTAGAATTGTTACAGAACTTAAGACTACACCCGGCTGCAACAGGTTACAAAATAAAAAAAGATTTTTCCCTGTAACCTGCATTAGCTTTCCGGCGTCTATTATTAACAATGCAGCAAAACCTACAAGATGCGGAGATCATCCGGCTGGTGCTGAAAGGCGAACAAAAAGCCTTTTCGGTACTGGTGGACAGGTACCAGCATTTTGTATTCACCATCGTCAGCAGGTTTGTAGACGACAGGAGCGAGGCAGAGGAAATAGCGCAGGATGTATTTGTAAAAGCCTATCGCTCGCTGGCGGGGTTTAATGGCACCAGCAAGTTCAGTACCTGGCTATATGCCATTACCCATCATACCTGCCTCTCATTCCTGAGGAAGAGGAAAGACCAGGTCATATCGACCGATGCTTCCCCCGCCCTTGCAGCACGTTTTGTTGCCGGCGAGTTGGCGTCAGACAAAGCTGACACGAGATCAACCAAGCAAATGTTAGCCTCCGCTATGTCGCAGCTCGATGAGGCAGATGCCGAGATACTCACCCTGTTTTACCAGGCCGAGCAAAGCCTGGAAGAAATTGCGATCATCACCGGGCAAACGGCCAACAATGTAAAAGTGCGCTTGTTCAGGGCAAGGCAGAAACTAAAAAACATATTAGAAAAACATTATCCTGCGGAATTATCCGCGCTGAGATAACTAAATTTGAAGAAGATGGAACAGCAGTTTGAAGCGATAGAAATGCAGATATGGGAGTACCTCGATGGAGCAGGTACAGCTGAAGCGCGCAAACGCGTAGAGCAGCTTATTGCCACCAACGAACTCTGGCAGAAAAAACACGCAGAGCTAAGCGCATTCCACAGCGAGCTAAATGCTATGGAAACCGGACAACCATCTATGCGTTTCACGCAGAATGTGATGGATGCCGTGGCTGATGTGAAGATCGCTACCCTTACCACCAAATACCTGGACAACTGGGCGATCAAAGGCTTTGTTGCGTTTTTCAGCCTTACCATACTTGCTTCTCTTATTTATATACTTACCGGCATTGACTGGTCTGCCGCTAAGGACTCTTCCCTCGATCTCAGCAAATACCTGGATAGCGATATATTAAACCTGGTGATGCTGGTGAATGTCATTCTTGCACTGATGTTGGTGGATAAGTTAATGAGGCGGGGCGGTAAATACCGAAATACATTTTTATAGCGATTGAAAATTATCGTTTGTGACAACTGGATGTTCGGTAGTGTCTTAGCTTGAAAATATAAATACTAATTCGGAATTGCGTAAACAGTATTGTAAAAGTATTGAGGAGTTTTATCCCGTCGCAAACAGTCAAGGTTAGACAAGCATTTTACTTTGTAGTATTTCTCGCTCACCTCAACTATCTCACAAATTATCACTTCATTATTTCTGGGTTTGAACTCATCAGGTACATTCCCCTTGAAAACGGAGCAGTTCGAAGTTTGATATGTGCAAGCATTTGTCCACAAAATATCAGAAACAAACACCCAATTATCGTTCTTCATTTTGTTTGTGACAAGTTCCTTTGTTTTTGTTCGCTCTATGGAAACCTCATTTCCAAAAGCTGTAAGCTTGAAATTACCTGTATGAAACTTTTTACAATCTTCCTGAGAAAACGCCCTGCTGGCCACGAAAACAGTAATACATAATAATGACAGTGCTTTCATGTACGCAATATAATTAAAAAGTCCCACGTGGCGCGAGTATGCACCCAAGCCCGCAAGTTGGCGCGAGTAAACCTCCTTTCCTCTTTTGGTTGGTGTTATCACCAACCAAAAGAGTAACAGTGTTACGAAAGTTCTGTTCATAGTGAGTTTTCCCCTTTGGTTGGTGTTATCACCAACCAAAATATGGGTAAATCCGAAACGCGCTATATTTAGGCATGCATGGTATAATGGAGTTCTTCACGGCCACCTGCCTGAACTGGAATCATCTGCTGGCTACCGATGACCGGAAGGATATTATCATCGACAGCCTGCGTTTCCTTGTAAATGAAGGAAGGGTATCCGTCTATGGATTTGTCATTATGCCGGACCACCTGCATATTTTATGGGCTAAAAAACCGGAATGGGAGGACAAGATGTAGAACACTCATTCCTGAAGTACACCGCGCAACAGCTGAAGTTTTATCTGAAGAACAATGATCACTTCGATGAACTGGAAGCTTACAGAAGTACACAGGCCGACAGGGAATACCATTTCTGGGAAAGGCGTCCGTGGCAGGCTCGAATACTGACGCGTGAGATCGCTGAACAGAAGCTGCATTATATCCATATGAATCCTTTGAATGCGGGGTTATGCACTAAAGAGGAGGAATACGGGTATTCATCATGTGCCTATTACTATGGTGGTGATAACCGATGGGATTTTATCACCCATTATCATGAAGCGCTATAGTGTTGCGCGGCTGTGTTATGACGTATTTTGGTTGGTGATAACACCAACCAAAGGGGAAAAGGGGAAGTCCCCGTTGATTTCTATGATAAATGAGAAAAGGATGACCAGCCATAAACATCATTTGCAAAAATCAAATAAATTTTGTAAATTTGCTATACAAGTTCTTTGAAATAAAGATCAGTATATCACGGCGGCAATTGTTGATTTTTGAGAAAAACTGCCGTTTCAGGCTAACAATCTATAACAAATTGGATGTTGCGGATTTACCATTGTGCCAGAAACTAAACTATTGATTATCAACAGAAAGCAAGAAAAATTCACTTAAAAACGACAACAAATAACAACATCGTCGGGTGGCTACAATCTTTCCAGAACCTCCAGGTCAAGATCTTCCAGGCTTTTCAGTTTGGCATCAGCCACGGCAAAGCGCGGGTCATCAAAATGTAGCGCATCGGGCACCACGATCACTTTCATCCGGGCAGCCTTCCCGGCGATCATGCCGTTCACGGAGTCCTCAAGTACCGCACACTGCAGCGGCGATGAACCAAGTGAGTTGGCGCAATGCATAAATAC
>CAMPKG010000256.1 GCA_946887085.1 uncultured Sphingobacteriales bacterium | reverse complement strand
CTCTGTCACGCGTGCAGAGATAATCAAAAACGAAATCGAACAATTCGGGCATGGGCGCATGCTCAGGCAGTAACCGAAGTAACAGCTCAACAGAAAAAAGCGCAATACTGTTCTTAATGATCTCTTCGTGTAGCGACATATAGATATATGCCGGCTGAAACTCCCGGATGCGCTGGAGATTTTGCTGTGGTTTGTTGTATACCACCATATCCAGCAGTGTAGCGGGCTGCATCAGCCCGGCCCGCTGTTGTTTGGCCTTAGCGCTGCGGATGCCTTGTACTATATAGCTCTGTACGCCGAAAGTCCGGGTAAATACGGTAACGATAAGGCTGGTATCGCCGTACTTGACGGACTTTAATACAATTCCCCTGGTAGGCTGGAGCATAATTATTCCATGAACACCATCTTGCCCGCATGCGTTTGCGAGCCGTCCCTGTTAGTGACGAAGATGAGATAAACACCCGACTGCGGCCGACGGCCGGTGTAATCTTTGCCATCCCACACGGCCTGGCCGCCTAAGGCGCGGGTACGGTAAACAAGCTGGCCCGAAATATCTGTGATGCGCACATCGGCATCTTCAACGAGCCCCCTAATAGCGATCGTGCCACTATAGCCGCTCGGCACCGGGTTGGGAAAGGTAACCACCTCACCATTCTCAGTTCCACCTTCGGTAGCGCTGCCCCGGAAGCTTACAAGGCCTTTATCCGTGCCGATGTATACATCCCCTGTTACAGGGTCGATCGAAATTGTTTGTATGCCGTCAGAGGGTAAAGGGCTGTTTTCTGAATTAAAACGAAGAATTATTTCGTCGCCTTCAGGAGACAGCAGCCACACACCGTTATTGGTGCCTACCCATTTGCGGTTGCCGCCGTCCACTGCCAGTGCGCGCACCTGCTCGTTCTGGAAGAGGTAACCTGCAAAATCATCGTATTGCACTACCCGTAATTCAGATTCGCATTCCCTTTCTATCACCGAGCTGGGACAATTCACGATGCCAATGCCATTGGCAGTGCCGATCCAGATAGCGCCGTTCTTGTCTTTTTTTAAAACGAAAACTTCGTTATCGGGAAGGCCACCACTGTTCTCGCCCGATAGCAGCTGGCGGTAACGGTCATCGCCAATATTGTCAGGTGTGCCGCCGTCGTCATACACTATAACGCCTCCTCCTCTTGGTGCAGCCCACCATTTCTGGCCATTGTCATCTATTATCAGGTGCGCGGCAGCGTTGGGATAAGGCCGCGACGTGCCGCTCACTGAATATTCGTACCAGTTGCCATCTTTTGTTTTCACAGCAAGCTCATTCACCCCATTGAACACGGTCATCCAGAGATTGCCCTGGTCATCGAATGCAAGCCCGCTGACGCGGTAAGCACCGGGGGCGCTCATCGAAGGGTCGATTATTGAATTTTGCTTGTGGATCTCGTAGGAGCCGTCTGCCTTTAAAACAAACAGGCCGCTTTGCGCGGAGGCCGCGTAAACATTGTTGTCGGGGCCTTTAACTATCTTAATGAAATCTCTTGTGGAATCTCCAAACGGCGGGTAAGCGTACATCCGGTAGTTCGTCCATTTTTCGTCTTTGAACTGGCCGAAACCATTGGGGTTATTAGGAAAGGTCCACCCTTCATTATACGCGCCATAGGCCACCCACAGCTCCCCGTTATAAGGATGAATATCAAATGCAGTGAATGTTTGAGGTCCTTCAGGAAAATAGGTGCCCTCTTCCTGCGGCAGACCAGGCCTCCTCAGTTTCAGGCCGTTGAATTCATCAGCAAGATAGACCATGCCCGCTGCTGCCTCGGTTGCCTGTCTTGACCAGCCGCTCATGTTAAAGCTATCGTCTACCTGGTAGTCTAGATTGACATGTTTTATCGTGCTGGTGAAGTTCGGGTTATTCTCGCTTATCCAGATGCCGTTAGTTCCCGGATCGATGTGCCTCGTTATGGTGTCAGAGGCATAGATCGCTTTCAATGCTCCGTTTTCAATAACATAAAGGCTGTCCGCCAACGTTGCGAATACTCTGCCGTTAGAAGAAGCGATGCTGATGAAGTTTTTGTTGGTGTTTATCTTCGACCAGGCTGAAAAATCCTGCAATGCAGGGCTGCCTTTTTGTGCGCGATACAGGCCCTGGCTTGTGGCTGCATAGAGATGCTCGTCGGTTGACGTTATCCCCGTCACGGGCAGAAGCTGGTTATTGACCGAGAAAATATAGGTTTCCTTTACTTCTTTTTTGTCAAGGTTCAGTACGATGATCCCTACATCCGTGCTCAGGTAAGCGAGTCCATCCTCGGTGTAAATATGGTTGATGTTCTTCGAGGTGGTCGCCGTTTTCAGCTTTAGGTCCGGGATATTGAAAAAGCTTCCGTTCTGGAAAAGGTCGATATTGCTGTTGCTGTATGCCAGTATTGCCGTTTTCGTCTTGTCGTCGTAGGCCACATAGTTTGTCCCGACGTCCGACATGCCTTCTACCTTGCTGTAGGGAGTCAGCTCGTTGGTTTTTGTGTTGTTGGTATAAAATGCCTGCGAGGTGGCAACGTACAATGTGGTACCATCATAAGCCACACTATTGGCCGAATTATACGGAAGATGTGAGCGCCAGTAGCCTATCGGCCTGTCCTGGGCATTAACAGTGGAAAACAAGGAAAGGGCAACAGGAAGTACAGATAGTATTTTTTTCAGGCTCATACTTGGATTTCGCTGGTTCTCAAATGTACTGGAAATTAACGTATATCCTGCCTGCATTATTGCCATCCCGACGCAATACCTACAGCTGTTGCAGCAGAAAATCTATTGTCCGCGGGAAGTAAAAATGTTCCAGCGCGTGTACGCTCGCCGCCAGTGTCTCGCTGCTGTCACCTTCAGTTATTGGGCAGCGCGCCTGAACGATGATATTGCCGCTGTCATATACTTCATTCACATAATGAATCGTTATCCCTGATTCTTTGTCGCCAGCTGCCAGCACAGCGTTGTGTACGTGGTGGCCATACATACCCCTGCCCCCGTAAGACGGCAGTAATGCAGGATGAATATTGATGATGCGGTCCGGGAAGGCTGCGATAACGGCATCGGGGACTTTCCACAGAAAACCCGCGAGCACGATCAGCGAAGGGTTATAAGAATGGAGTTCTTCCACCAGTGCCGGGTCGTTAAACCGTTGCTTGTCGATGACAAGCGTAGGGATGTTTTCGTCGCGGGCAATATTCAAAACACCCGCGTCAGGTTTATTGCTGACTATAAGGGATACGATCGCAGTGCCGGCCTGTTTGAAATAGTCGATGATAGCCCTGGTATTGCTGCCGGCCCCTGAAGCGAAAACAATTAAGGAATGCATATGTGCGGGCAAAGTTAACAAGTAACGCCAATTTCCTAACTTAGATATATGAGCAATGAGAAGCTAAGACTGGACAAATATTTGTGGACGATCAGGATATTTAAGACACGTACCCAGGCGACACAGGCCTGCGACGAAGGAAAGGTAAAATTTGCAGGATTAAATGTGAAGCCCTCACGCCCGGTAGCCGTTGGCGACAGGTATGACATAAAAACCCCTGCGAGAAAATGGACCATAGAAGTAAAGGGACTTTTGCATAACCGCGTGGGCTATGAGGACGCGCTCAAGCATTATATAGACCTGACCACAGAGGAAGACAAAAACTTCAACAACCGCCTCGGCGCCAGCTTTTATACAGGTAAGCGCCTAAGCAAAACAGGCCGCCCGACTAAAAAACAGCGGCGCGACCTGAATGAATTATATGGAACTGATACCGAGGGCGATCAATAAAGCGCTGTATAGTTGCCGCGCCTCATCAGGATCCAGTTGTTCCCGAGATCCACACTGCGATACAAACCGAAATCCGTAGCCAGGTAAACATACTCGCTAACAGCTTCAGTTTTATAAAGGTCATCTTTTGCAGCCATCGCCCTGATGTTGATCAGGTTATTCAAGCCTTCGTTCGAAGCCTGCAGGCTCGTGCTGTTCAGCGGCAGGCGATATACGCCGTGTTGTGCAGTACCTACCAGAAACACCCTTTCAAAAGGAGCAAGCATGCATTGTACCTGGGCACCTGCAGGCAGGCCTGTGTACTGAGCCCAGTTAGCACCTTTATCGTGGCTATACCATACGCCGTTCACGCCAGTAGAGTCGCCCAGTATAGTGATGTCCTGGAAGTGTGAAAGAAAGAATTTGCCACCTGTGGGAAGGCCGGTCATTGGCGTTACCTCGGTCCAGGCGTTAAGCTTGCCTGTTTTATTGAAAATACGATTGTTTATATGGTCGTAGCCGATTACTGAGCCGTCTTTTAGTTGCGTAAAAGAAGTTATGGTAACAGGTGCGGCAATATTGCTTGCAAAACCGCCATCAACTTTCCAGGAGTTGCGTTTGCCATTCGAGTCGCTGTAGATAACGCCAAAACCCGAATTTCCCGCGAGGTATACGCGGTTATCGTAGCTGGGTACATTGATCATCATCGACTGCCATTTGGCCAGGGGGTTAATACCCAGGTTTATCGGGTTGAAATTGAAATTATCGCCGCCAAATAGTTCCTTATCCTCTGCTACGTGGGCATTATTCGCCAATACCCAAATGAAATTATTGCCTGAGAATACCATAGAGGGCACATGGTTCACACCTTGTGCGCCGAAAGCGGTTTTGAATAGCTTTCCGTCGTTGGTGAACTCAAGGCGGCCGGAAGAGTCGGCAACAAACAGGCTGTAAGGCTTGCTAATGATCTGGTTATTGTCTATGCCGTTCATGCGTTTTTTACAGCTTTGGGCTGTAA
>CAMPKG010000255.1 GCA_946887085.1 uncultured Sphingobacteriales bacterium | reverse complement strand
ATAAAAACTATGTGAAAGTTATCGAAAAATTTTGATTGTTCAATCGTTTTTTTATTATTGCAGCAGAACTTAATCCAAGAGATCTTTCTACGATGAAGAAAAAGATAATGTACACCCTGGAGTTTCCGGTTAGGTGTTCGCCCGCAATACTATACGAGTTTCTGTCCACACCAGTGGGTTTGCAGGAATGGTTTGCGGATAAGGTCGATCAGCGCGATCATACGTTTTATTTTAGTTGGAATGGTTCTATAGACACTGCAGATGTAGTAGAGCAGGCAGAGAATGAATTTGTGAAGTATCGTTGGGACTATTATGGCGACAATGAGTTTTTCGAGTTCAGGATTGAACAAAGCCCGATAACCAACGAAACTATTCTTAAGATCACGGACTTCGCCGATAAGGCAGACCTCAAGGACCAGGAGCGGCTTTGGAATAGCCAGATAAATGATTTGAAACACCGTATTGGTAGTTAGGTTTTCGATCATAGTATTTTTTGAAGCTTGCCATGAGGCAAGCTTTATTTTTATAAATGTTGGTTAATACTGTCAGGCTCATAGCTAATAGTATTTGTTTTATGTAGGTTTGCATCATTACTCCGACCATTGATCAAGAAGCTAGACATACTCATCCTTCGTAGTTTCATAGGGCCGTTCATTGTCACCTTTTTTGTTACCCTATTTGTACTCGTTATGCAGTTCTTCTGGCTGTATATGGACGAACTTATTGGTAAAGGACTTGGCACATGGATGATCGTGCAATTGCTGTTCTACATGTCTACCACCATGGTGCCGCTTGCATTGCCGTTAGGTATCCTGCTTGCGTCTATCATGACCTTCGGTAACATGGGTGAGAACTTCGAACTGGTAGCCATCAAGTCTGCAGGTATATCGCTGCTCAGGTTCATGCGGCCGCTGTTGCTGTTCATCATCCTCATTGGCGGGCTGGCTTTCCTTTTTAACAACAATGTTATCCCCTTTGCTAATCTCAAAGCTTTATCACTGTTATACGATCTCCGCAACTCCAAGCCGGCGCTTAATATCCGTGCCGGCCAGTTCAACAAAGACATCAAGGACTACTCGATAAGAGTGGGAGAGAAGGACAATGACGGTAAAACCATTCGTAATGTCCTTATTTACGATCACACTTCGGGCATGGGTAACGAAAAGGTCGTGGTTGCCAAAGAGGGTGAGATGATACCTTCACCCGACAAGCAATACCTTATCTTCCGCCTTAAAGATGGCTGGCGGTACGAAGAGCAGGTCGACAATAGCCAGGGCCAGGTGTACAAGCAAATACGCATGTATTTTAAGAGCTGGGATAAAGTGTTCGATCTTTCATCATTCAAACTGAGCCGCACCAATGAGGACCTCTTTAAGGACGCGTACCAGATGATGGATGTGGGGCAGTTGACTGATCGCATCGACAGCATGAATCGCCATAAGAAGCGGCTTGCTGAGAATGTCAATATCTATCTCGGCCCGTATATAACACTGCTTTCAAACGGCGACGACCGCAAAACACTCCTGGGAAAGTTAGGTAAGCCTGCCGCGCATAAGTACGATACTTCATTCATTCAGCTGGTGAATGATACGCTTAAGTTCAGAACGGTGCAATTGGCAGCCAGCCAGATCCGTAATTCAAAGAGCTTGTTGGGTATCACCGCCATGGATCAAAAGATCCAGATGGAGAATTACCTTAAGTTCAACGTGGAGTGGCACAGGAAGTTCACGCTTTCATTTGCCTGTGTGCTTCTGTTCCTGATCGGGGCGCCACTCGGGGCAATCATTCGTAAAGGCGGCCTCGGTATGCCGCTGGTCATCGCTGTTGCATTCTTTGTCGTTTTCCATATCATGTCCATCACCGGCGAAAAACTTGCAAAGACAGGCGCGATGTCAGCCGCTGTTGGTATGTGGATGGCCACTGCCATGCTGTTGCCCATTGCTTTCATCCTCATACACCAGGCCCGTAACGATTCGCAGATATTCAGCAAGGAATGGTACGTCCGGGCATGGAATAGCTTTATCAGACTATGGCGGAAACAAACCAGCTAGCACCACTCAACGGTAAGCCTTATACCTCGTATAACCGCTATTTCCTCATACCCTTCGTCATCTGGATGGTGTTAGGAGGTATCGCGTTGCTGTCTTTCGACCGGCTCGAGCTGTTCAGGGCATTCAATACCCATTATTCAACCCTGGGCGATGAGGTCATGATCTATGTTACGCGCATGGGCGAAGGTGTGTTTGTGACTATAGTGATGTTGTTACTGCTGGCCCGTACTTCGCTCCGCAATGCCTGGTTTGTCGTTGTGGCTGTATTTTCCAATGCAATACCTAACCTCATCGCGCAGGCGCTCAAAAGTGGCTTCAATGCACCACGCCCGCTCAACTACTTCGAAGAAGCCCCATGGATACACGCCTTGCCCGAATGGCCGAGGTTTATGGAGCGCAGCTTTCCGTCGGGGCATACTACCTGTGCCTTCTGCCTGTACTGTTTGCTGGCGGTGCTACTTCCACCCAAATACAAAATATTCGGTCTCGCGTTCTTTTTCCTGGCGCTGGCTGTCGGTTACTCGCGTATATATCTTGCCGCGCACTTCTTTGTCGATGTATATGTAGGCAGCATCATAGGTACTGTTTTTACCTTAGTAATTGTAGCTTTGATGAACCGTCACCAGGGGCGTTTCTTCAAGAATGCCCCGGAGAACGTATAAGGATACATGCCTGTTTCATTACGTTATATCATTATCGTTATTGCGGCTTCGCTGCTGTTCTTTCCTTTTCTCGGCCAGGTGCACCTGTTCGATTGGGACGAGATCAACTTTGCCGAATGTGCCCGCGAGATGATCGTTTCCAACGATTACCTGCGCATGCAGATAGACTACCAGCCCTTCTGGGAGAAACCCCCTCTGTTCATCTGGATGCAGGCGGTTTCTATGCATTTGTTCGGCATCAACGAATACGCCGCACGGTTCCCGAATGCTGTTACAGGCATAGTTACGCTGGTTTGCCTGTTCTATGCCGGCAGGCGCATCATTAATGAGAAGATGGCCACCTGGTGGGTGTTGTTGTATGCTGCTACCTGGCTGCCTCATTTCTATTTCAAATCGGGCATTATCGATCCTGCTTTTAACCTGTTCATCTTCCTGGCTTTTTTCCAGGTTTACCTCGTGCGCCATGGCGAGCGGCAGGCCCTCCATGCCATCCTCGCGGGCTTGTTCCTTGGCCTTGCAGTGCTCACTAAGGGCCCAGTGGCCATATTGGTAGCCCTACTGGCCTTCGGTGTCTATGTGCTCGTCAACCGCGGCATATGGGGCTATAGCATCGGCCATATACTGCTCGTCGTATTGGCGACCCTGGTAACCACCTCTATCTGGTTCGGTATAGAGATAGCTGCGCATGGATGGTGGTTCGTCAATGAATTCATCACCTACCAGGTACGCCTGTTCCGCACCGAAGATGCGGGGCATGGCGGACCGTTCTTCTACCATTTCATCATCCTGCTGCTGGGCTGCTTCCCGGCATCGGCCTTCCTTTTCCAGTACAACCGCAGGCGTGCAACCACCAACGAGCAGGCCCGCGATTTCACCCGCTGGATGTGGATCATGTTCTGGGTGGTGCTCATCCTGTTCTCGATAGTCAAAACCAAGATCGTTCATTACTCCTCGCTATGTTATTTCCCGCTCGGCTACCTTGCCGCTTTGCAGCTTTACAGGCTCAGCAACGAGCGTATTAAAATGAGCCGGGGAGTAAAGGCCCTGTTGCTCATAATCGGCAGCCTCGTGGCCATAGCCATCGCCGCTTTGCCCATCGTAGGTATCAATAAGGTCAGGCTCATTCCCCTTATCGACGACCCTTTTGCCGTTGGTAACCTGCAGGCTGCTGTCAGCTGGAGCTATGCCGAATGTACCTGGGGCATCCTTTATCTCATTGGCATCTGGCTCTCCGTGGCCTTTATGAGCCGCAATTTCCGCTTCGGGATGCTGGTGCTCTGCATCATGCAGCTGATCATTATACAGGTCACAGTGCTGCATTTTACCCCCAAGATCGAGGCCTTCTCACAGGGGGCAGCCATTAACTATTTCAAAAGCCTCCGCGGCAAGGACGTGTACGTAAAGGTGCTGGGCTATAAAAGCTATGCACACCTGTTCTATACCCGCAAGCAACCACCTGCCAATCCCAACTCCTACAGCGAAGAATGGCTGCTGGCAGGCCCGGTTGATAAGCCCACTTTCTTTATCTGCAAAGTGCAGGATGCCGACCGCTACCGCGCCATGCCCCAGCTAGTGCAGATAGGGGAGAAGAACGGGTTTGTGTTCTTCAGACGCAGATAGGCGTTTAAAATTCCAAAGGGCAAATTCCAATCCCGATAGCTATCGGGACCAAAGGTTGTCGATTGTTGTCGTTTTCATGGAAAATTTTCATGTTATTTATTGATTATTAACAGTTTATGGTTTTCAACGTTGGTAAAAGCGCAAAAGCTAATTTGTTACGTTCTGTTACATTTTTCATGGTTGTCTGAACTATGATGTTGGTGATTTGATGATGACTATGATGCACATTTTCTCGCGGTTGTTATGTTTTGTTGCAAATTCAATGTTGTCAGAACCGGAATTTTTAGAATTATCTGAATTCTGGTAATTCTTAAATTCCATGATCCCGATAGGTTTCGGGACCAAAGGTTGTCAATTGTTCCTCTTTTAATGTCTCTCAATGGTAGTCACGACTAAGCCGCAAAACGAAAAATACATTTTTTAGTGCACTGGCCGGGGAATGCCTGGCTAACAC
>CAMPKG010000254.1 GCA_946887085.1 uncultured Sphingobacteriales bacterium | reverse complement strand
CTCACCCCGAAGGCCTGCTATTATCACAAACGCAGCAGATGCAACATGAAGCATGATGGATACCATCAGCGCTTTGCGTACGCCCAGTGCCGCTGGTATAGAATGCAGTTTCTGGCTTTTATCGAAATCCTCATCCTGCAAAGCATAAATGATATCAAAGCCCGATACCCAGGTAAGTACGGCGAGCGAGAACAACACCGGCAGCCATGCGAAGTACCCGGTTACCGCCAGGAAAGCGCCTATAGGCGACAGCGACAACCCAACGCCCAGCACTATATGGCAGAGCGCGGTGATGCGTTTGGTATAACTATAGAATAAGATCACGAACAATGCTACCAGCGAGAGGTAAAACACCGTCATATTGATGAACAAAGTAGTGATGATGAACAGGGCGGAGTTGATGACGGTGAACAGCAGCGCATGTTGCGGTTTGATAACGCCAGCCGGTATCTCGCGTTTAGCCGTTCGTGGGTTCAGCGCATCAAACCGGCGGTCGAGGTAGCGGTTGAAGGCCATGGCCGCTGTGCGGGCAAATACCATGCACAGCAACATTTTGATGAACAGGTGCCATTCAAACCCCTCGCAATAATATACAACAGCCAGCGTAAACCCTATAAGCGCGAAAGGCAGCGCAAATACGGTATGGCTGAATTTTATCAGCGAGAGGTAATCTTTTACCCTTTGTAGCAAACTCACTTCTGCTGTACTCATTTTTTTACATCTGCTTCAAAACCTATTGACATAGCATCTTCCTGTGCGTTCGAATAGATCAGCACATTTTTTTGCTGGTGCCCGTCGCGTCCCGAGCTGTTAAACTCGACTACTATCTCACCATCACCACCCGGAGGTATCGGCTCCTTAGGATAAGAAGGTACCGTGCATCCGCAGGAAGCAACCGCGTTCGATATCAGCAGCGGGTGCTCGCCGGTATTACGGAAATGGTAGGCATGCCTTACTTTCTCGCCTTCTTTGATGGTACCGAAATTGTGCTTGGTCTCGTCAAAGCTCAACACCGTCTTCGGCATCGATTTTACTTTGTCTTCTTTTTGCTTCTGCTCATCGGCATTGGCGGTATGGTTGTGGTTATCGCCGCCTGTGCTGATGCCGTATTTATTAAACAGGGCTGTACTGCTGACGCCGCTAAGTTCTACAAGCGCAATGACAAATACCGAAAGCGTAAGTACTGTAAGTAAAACTGTTTTTAATTGTGCGTTCATGTTTCAAATTCAAAAGTAAAAATTCAAAAATTTCATTTTTATCGTGATGTCAGTTGTTTCCAACTGCCACTAGCTTTTTTCTTCCCAAACCTGCGCCAGGTGCACCAGCATCTCTACCGATTTTTCCATATCCTGCACACTCACATATTCCTGTTTGCTGTGTATGCCCATCTCCCCGGTGAACAGGTTAGGACAGGGAAGTCCCATGAATGAAAGCCTTGAGCCATCCGTGCCACCGCGTACACTCATACGGGTCACTTCCATGCCTGCGCGTTTGTAGGCATCCTCGGCATAGTCCATCACCTGCGGATTGTGATCCAGTACTTCTTTCATATTCCGGTACTGCTCTTTGATGATGAATTCGGTACTAAGTCCGGGATATTCCGTAACCGTTTCATTCACCAGAGCGCGCAGGCGCTCTTCATGCTCGGCAAGTTTTGCGGTCACAAAATCGCGGATGATGAATTGCACGCTTGCTTTTTCTATAGTGCCGTCGATGTGAACGGGGTGTACAAAACCCTGCATGCCTTCGGTTGTTTCCGGGCTCCATTCATTGCGCGGCAGTTTATTGACAAAAGCCGAAGCTGCTTTGATGGCGCTCACCATTTTGCCCTTGGCATAGCCCGGGTGTGCACTCACGCCGTTGAATACTACGGTTACACCATCGGCAGAAAATGTTTCTCCCTCCAGATGGCCGCGTTCGCCGCCATCGAGTGTATAGCCAAACTGTGCACCCAGTTTTTTCATGTCAACCTTGTTCACGCCGCGGCCAATTTCTTCGTCTGGGGTGAAGAGGATGCGGATCTTGCCGTGCTGTATCCCGGGGTGCTTTACCAGGTAGTTGGCGAGGTCCATAATAATAGCCACGCCCGCTTTATCATCCGCGCCAAGCAGGGTAAGCCCCGATGCGGTAATGATATCGTCGCCAATACGCTCTTTCAGGTAGGGATGGTTCTTTGTGCTGATGACCACCGTAGGGTCATCGGGCAGCACAATGTCTTTGCCATCCCACTGCATGTGAAGGATGGGCTTTACGCCCGTACCACTGGCATCGGGTGCAGTATCTACATGCGAGCAATAGCAAAGCACGGGTACATCTTTCTTCGAGGTCGCTGGGATGGAGGCATATACATAGCCATGTTCGTCCAGCTCAGCGTCGGTAATGCCGATCGCTTTCAGTTCCTCCACCAGTATACGGCTGAGGTCTTTCTGCTTTTCGGTGGAGGGTTGGGTAGGCGACGCCGGGTCGCTTTGCGTATCTACCTGAACGTAGCGCATAAAACGGTCGGCGGCAGTATGTTGGTAACCGGATAATCCCATATCAGTAGTTGAGGCGTCAAATTTAACCACGATTGTCGGGATTTAGAAGATTGTTAGTGCCTGATTTATGGCGATTTGGTATATCTCTTGTTAAGTTCTGTTAAGTTTCATCGTCAGGAATGCTGAATTTCATTTCCCCCATATGGACATTTTCGGCCGGAATTCGCCATGGTGGCTTGTTTGCCGGTTGAAATGCAGAAAATATGGGTTGTTGTCGATTGTTGTCGCAGAGTTTCGGGATTTGAGATTCCCGAGCCTCCACCGCAATGTCTTAAAAGTGAAGAAAAATACTGTTTCATGAGATAGGTTTTATTATAGCAAAGATACTACATTTTGAAATCTAATGGCTATATTTGCTTGGTGAAGATATTGTTTTCTATACCGCACGTTCGGCTTGTTCAAGATGAAAGGTTGATACTTGAAATTGAGGACACTGAAGTTTTTCATTATTTAGATGACACTTTGACCGAGCAATTTGATATAATTTCACTGGGTCACACTTCACGCAGTGGGTCAGGCACATTTGAAATATACAAGTTATATTTCGAAGGCAATATTGTGGCGGATCTCATTAACGCGTTAAAGACCTTGGATGAGCGAGAGATTACCTATCTCTTTAGGTTGAATAATTAATTATGGAATCTTCCCTATAATGCGTCTTTAAGGAAACTATCTGCATGAGAGTACTTTCGCTCATCCTCCCGGCATCGTTGGCTTTTACATCAGCCTGCTCCGAGCCCGACATTGCTAACACCATCACTGTCCAGTCGTCCATTATCAACGAAGAGGGTAAAACCATAAAAGAGAGATTTCGTACACCCGAGGGCTACCAAAAGGCAGAAACCGATGGCTTCGGCAACTACCTCCGCAGCCTGAAGCTCAAACCCCACGGGAGCAGCGTACGGTATTTCAACGGGGAGACCAAACCCAACAGGAATGTCTACGCTGCTGTGGTGGACATGGAAATAGGCAACAAAGACCTCCAGCAATGCGCCGATGCGGTCATGCGGCTCCGCGGCGAATATCTTTTCCATTCAAAGCAATACGATCAGTTGCATTTCAAATTCACCAATGGTTTTGTGGCAGATTACAACCGCTGGCGGCAAGGCAACCGTATATCTGTCAGCGGCAACAACGTAAGCTGGACGCAGGGCGGCGCAGCAGATGATGGCTATCCAAACTTTCGTAAGTATATGGACATGGTCTTTACCTATGCAGGAACTCTATCATTGTCGAGAGAGTTGAAACCTGTGGCATATAAGGACATGAAGCCCGGGGATGTGTTCATCAAAGGCGGTTCGCCGGGACATGCCGTGATAGTGGTAGATATGGCGCAGACGAGATTGGGAGAGAAAGTTTATCTCCTCGCCCAAAGCTATATGCCCGCCCAGGAAACCCAGGTTCTGCTCAACCCATCCGATCCCGACCTCAGCCCCTGGTACGAGCTCAATGAAACCGACCGCATCATCGAAACCCCCGAATGGATGTTTACTGCGGAGGAGCTGAAGAGGTTTGAGTGAAAGCTATTTTATATTCTTACTTTGTCTAAGTTCTTTTCTATATAGTTTTCGCAATTCTGGGAAATCGCCTGTAAGAACACTATCAATTATTTTGTCGTTAATAGTTTTGATGAAGTCCATCGGACCATATGGTGTTAGATGCGCAGATTGGCCTGAAGGAGTTCTTAATGGGTCCATTAGTATCTCATTTTGGTAACATTTATGCAATGCAAAAAGGGTACGTTGACTTTGGGCAATTCTTTGATGCTGCTTTAATCCAAAGTATATTAGTTTCAAACAGTCATAAACATCTAAATTGTCAATCGCACAATTTAGAATAACAGCTGAGTGAGAGGAGCTACCGTGAGGTTCTTCATGTCGATCAAAGTCCCAGAAGGTTCGTGGATAGTAAGCCAAACTGTATTTACGATGAGAAGGTATTACTTTATCTCCTAAATAGTATTCATGGAGATTGAATTGCAATTGTATATATGCGGTATCAGCAAAATATTCCTTATTCAGAGCTTTGCACAAACGAAAAAGGGTATAGGTTTCATCTCTTGAGGCAATACCAATTACTTGTACTTTATTTCCATATAGCCCTTCAGTAAAGCATGGGGTTGCGATTGTCTTAAAACAAAGTAAGAGAAATGTAAGGCATGCAATCTGTTTCATCAGCTCTTTATCGGAAAGCTCACATTCTTATCAGGATTATCCAGCACCGGCATAGGTCCCGGCTTTGCCTTGTTCAGCACA
>CAMPKG010000253.1 GCA_946887085.1 uncultured Sphingobacteriales bacterium | reverse complement strand
CAGCATTGATTTCGCCCTGTTCAATCGCACTTTAACATTGCTCTCTGTAAGGCTGAGTGCTTCCGTTGTTTCAGCGACGCTCATGTCTTCCATCTCCCGCATTACGAATACCAGCCTGTACTTTTCCGGCAGTTCAAACAATGCGCTTTCAAGTGCCTGTGCGAGCTCCCGGTTTATGGCCAATTTATCGGGTGTCTTCTGTTCAAAATTGCTCATGTTATGCTTGTTTTCGCTCGCAAAAGCTGTGACGCGTTTTTGTTTTTTTACAAATTGCAGGCACTCGTTGATCATGATCCGGGTAAGCCAGGTACTGAACGAAGACCTTCCTTCGAAGCGTGAAAGATGTTCATATGCCCTGATATAGGTATTCTGCATGAGGTCTTCAACAAGGCTGTCTTCCTTCACAATGGCGATGCCCACGCGGTACAGCCTCGGATTGTATTTGCGCATGATGCATTCATACAATTTCTTCTCTCCGGCCAGTATACGCTCAACTATTTCAGTATCAGTCAGTTCTCTTGTCGTGGCGACTGTAAGTGCGTCCATATGGTATTAGATTTCAAACGGGAAAAAAGGTTACAGACTTCTTATGGCAGATTTTTTGTAACCAAATAGGCGACCGATCCTCTAATATTTATCGCTTAACCAAAATTAGACTTTATGTTGTATTCTATTATCGCGGTATTTGCATTGGCAGCTATCCTCGGCATGACACTGCTGTCTTACGTGCTGAAAAACAAAGAAACACCCAGGGGTTTGATGATAATGCATGGTTTGTTCGCAGCTACAGGGCTTGTATTGCTGCTTTACAATGTTTTCGGGAACAGTCCTGGCCCTGTTGAAAGTGCAGTATTGTTTGTCATTGCTGCCCTGGGAGGCTTTGTGTTGGCTATCAAAGACATTACGGGCAAGCCGGTGCCTAAATGGCTGGCGGTAACGCATGGCCTCATCGCTGTATCAGGTTTCATAATGCTGCTGGTGTTTACGTTCAACCAATAGCTTAGAGTTCTAACGTATAGTAATACATATCCTCTTTGGCTCCATCGGGCCAATCGCGCAACTCTTTGTGTGTGAAGCGGAAGCCAAATTTCTGGTTGGCTGCCTTGGAGCTGATATTGCTCTCCCTGTGGCCGATGACCAGATATTTTAAGCCATGCTCTTTTGCCCAATTAAGCCGAGCCTCGTACAGCATTTTTGATAGCCCTTTACCGCGATGCTCTTTCCTGATGTAAGATTGTGTCATATAGGCCTCTTCGGGCTTGTCTTTGTCCTGTATAATAGCGGTGAGGCCAATAAGTTCGCCGTTATGATACAACCCAAACCTGCCCATATTCGGACTCGTGAGGCGCTCCAGCCATTCTTCGTCGGTCATGGCCGCTTCCATGGCATGGCTGTTGCCGAAGTTGCCGGGCTCAAGTGCTAATGCTTCCAACCGTATTGCCTTGTATTGGTCCGCTTCTTCCGGCAAGAACAGCCTGATAGAGTATTCATTGTGCATGATCGCTAAATTACAAAATTGAGGGTACGGATTTTTTGCATATCTACCTGTGGATGTCTACCGCGATAAATCGGGAAGGAGCGGTATCTCGAGATACGAAATACTGGATCGTGCCATCGTACTTGAATTTAAAGTGGATGGTAAACGATACTTATATACCTATTCCAAGCCGGGGAAGCTGCACGTGGATGTAATGAAGGTGCTCGCCATTGAGGGAATGGGGCTGACCACCTATGTGAACCAGCATGTGCGGGAGAATTATGAGAAGCGGTTGAGGTGATTACGACAACATCTTCTCAATCCTCTTAAACATTTCCGCTGCCGGCTTGTTTTCCCAGAGCACTTCATAGATACAGGTAGCAAGAGGTATGTCGATAGCATAGGTTTTGGAGATAGACTGCATGCCCCGCGCTGCATAATAACCTTCGGCCACCATGTTCATTTCCAGTATAGCGCTTTTTACCGTATAGCCTTTGCCCAGCATAGTACCGAACATACGGTTGCGGCTGTGCAGTGAATAACAGGTCACCAGGAGGTCACCGAGGTAGGCGCTGGTGTGGAAATCGGGGCGCTCGTTGGATGGATGCACTTTTTCAAAATGCGCATCGAGGAAGCGGTACATCTCGCGGTAGCAATTGGTTGCATACACACTCAGGAAGTTGTCGCCATAGTCCAATGCGTGCGACATGCCGGCACCAATGGCGTAGATGTTCTTCAGAACGGCGGCAAACTGTGCACCCCAGATATCGTGATTAAAAGTAGTAGAGATATAGCTATTGTTGAATGCCTTGGCCACTGCGCCTGTAAGGTCATCGTTAAGGCCGGAGAAGGTGAGGTAGGAGAGACGCTCGAAGGCGACTTCTTCCGCATGACAAGGGCCTGTAATAGCAACATAACGCTGCAGGTCGAAGTCTGGCTGCTGTGCAAGATAATCGTTCAGCAACAGGTTGCAATCCGGCAATATTCCCTTGATCGCAGAGATGATGTTCTTGTCTTTCCACAATTCTTTGTCTACGCTTTCAATAGCCTGTTGCGCATAAGCTGAAGGCACTGCTACGATCAATGTATCGCAGGCTTTCACTACCTCAGTGAGATTATCGGTTGGCTTTATTGTCTCCGGTAAAAAACGAACCGAAGTAAGGTAATGTGGGTTGTGGTTCCTGTCTTTCAGGTATTGTACGGACTCACTATTGCGTACCCACCAGTAAATTGAATTGTTATTATCAGTAAGTATTTTAGCCAGCGCTGTACCCCAGCTGCCGTTACCAATAATGCCTATCTGTCCCAGGTTGTTCAATTTTTTTAGTTAATTAAGTTAATGGGTTAAATAGGTTAATTCAGTCGTCAAAATTGTGGCAAACTGTGTGGCAATCATTGGTCTATTCCTCTTCCTTCGCCTCGTAAAGTTTGTCTTTGTCCGTTATTACAACCTTTTTCTTGTCCTTCAGCGTGCGGGCTATAGCACCATACGGAGCAATCACTACTTCATCTCCTGTTTTCAATCCCGATACTATTTGTATATACTGGTTGTCTTGTACGCCTGTTTCCACATCGCGGCTAACCACTTGTTTTGTTTTGGCATCGTATACAAATACTACCTGACGTATTTTGTCCTTCAGCCCGGCTGCTTCGTTTTTCTTTTTCACGCTATCTGGCCAGTCGCGTGTGGTAACTGCGTTCACAGGTACCGAAAGAATGTTTGGAGCTTTGCGGGTCTGTATCTCAACGGAAGCCGACATGCCGGGTTTGAATACAAATTCGCCATAGTTAAGATTCGTTTCCAGGTCGGCATAGCTATTGGATATGATGAGGATGTGTACGGTGTAGTTGGTCACCTGATCGGTGCTCATTTGTGCAGCGGCTCCGCCTTTGCTCGATACGCTGATCTTAGATACCACACCGGTGAACTTTCTGTTGCGATAAGCATCGGCTTCTATCAGGGTAGTATCACCGATCTTCACTTTAGCTATGTCCGTTTCACTCACGTCCACGCGCACTTCGATCCTATTCATATCGGCGATGGTAAGCATGTCGGTACCTGCCATCTGTGCTGTACCCACCACGCGCTCGCCGAGTTTTACATTCAGTTGAGAGATGATACCAGAAGTAGGGGCGAATATCGTTGTCCTTCTCAGGTTCTCACGTGCCTGGTTCAGGCCGGCCGAAGCACCCTGCACACCGAATTGTCCGCCCCGAATGGTGGCCTGGGCCGCTTCGTAGCTTGCCTTGGCACCGAGGTACTGTGCCTCTGCCTGTTCAAACTCCATAGCGGAGATCACTTTGTCTTTATATAATTGCTTGTTACGGTTATAATTGGCCTCTGCCTGTTCGTACTGTGCCTTGCTTTGGGCGGCCATTTCACGGGCATTGTTCACACGGGCGCGTGTTTCTGCTACCTGCGCTTCTGCCTGGTTCACCATCGATCCGTAGATGTTGGGGTTGATACGCACCAGCAGCTGGCCTTTGCGCACGCTGTCGCCTTCTTTGATCGGCAGCTCAATGATCTCGCCGCTCACTTCCGGGCTTAGCTTCACTTCCGTTTCGGGGTAGATCTTTCCGCTGGCAGTAACAGTTTCGGTAATTGTGTGCAGGGCAACTTTTTCAACTGCCACCTTCGTGCCTTTGTCACCTTTACTTTTGCCAATGATGATAAGTATGATCAGCAACCCTACAAATCCGCCAATGATCCACCAAAGGGTTTTCTTTTTCATTCAGGAGTGTGTTATAGACTAAAATTACTTAATCAACCTAATTAACTTAATTACTTATTTAACCGTCGATCCGTTATCGGTATCGTGTACCGGCGGAACAAATACCAGTTTGCCGTCTTTGTCCTCAGCCATCAGTATCATGCCTTTGCTTTCGATGCCGCGCATTTTGCGGAGTGCCAGGTTAGCCACAACGGTCACCTGCTTGCCGATGATCTCCTCAGGTTTGAAATGCATAGCGATGCCGGAAAGCACAGTGCGCTTTTCATAGCCAAGATCGATCTCCAGTTTCAGCAGCTTGTCGGCCTTTTCTACTTTTTCTGCATGGAGAATTGTACCAACCCTCAGGTCTATTTTATTGAAATCGTCGATCGTGATCTCGGGTTTCTGCGCTTGCGGGAAAGTGTTCGCTTCTTCGGCTGCAGTGGCTTGTGGTTGTTGAGCAGCTTGTTCCATAGCACTTTGTTTAAGATTATTCTTGAGTTTTTCCACTTGCGCGGTCACTTGTTCGTCTTCCACTTTTTTGAACAGCAGTTCCGGTGCACGCAAGGGGTAGCCAACATTCAGCAGGTTCATCTTGCCGGCGTTCTCCCAATCCAGCATCTTCTCCACCA
>CAMPKG010000252.1 GCA_946887085.1 uncultured Sphingobacteriales bacterium | reverse complement strand
GGAGGGCTCTCAATGAGAGCCCTCCGTTTATTTACCAGGTTCCGGCATAACCAAGGTCTTCACCGCTGCTATCAAGGTATTTATATTTTGTCGCAGTTATCTGTCGTATATGCAGGAGATCGTGGGCCGCCCAGTTTGTCAGGATCATCTTCGCTGAAATGGGTCCCACCTTCGGATGCTGGTAGCAATTACCCCAAGGAGCACCTTTTAATCCCTCAAGCCATGCAATTGATTCATCTCTTTCTGCCAGGAACCGGGTGAGGGTCAGCTCAAAATCCCAGTCCAAATATTTCCGTTCTGATACCCATTCCTGTGGATGTATCGGAGGCATAGGCTTATTTGGTTGTTCAAGAATATGTTTTACCCGCGATCGGAAATCCTCTCTTTCCTCATCATATAGATGGCACACTATCTCCAGCAGGCACCATTTTTCAGGTGCGGGCTTCCAGCTATACAGGTCGCGGCGATGGCCTTTGAGCAAGGAATTAAATACTTCCTTGTTTCTTTTCAGTTCGGCAATAATGAAGGTTGTTTCCATAACGATCATTTGTGAGAAGTTGCATTTAGGTATTTTATCAGGGCATTCTCCCCGTTGTTCATCACTTTATTGTGGTTGAATTTGAAGAACGGCTTTAATAAAAAAGCAAAAGCATTCATCCAGGGTATGTTAGTAGATACTTTCCAGGTGCAGGTTGTGATGGTGACATTGCCTGCCTGTCTAAAATCCCAGGCTCCCGTGCCTTCTAGATTGCCGGAAGCAATGGCCTTTAAATGCTTATGGTTTTCACGTTCGGTAAGCTTCAGGTCAAACTTCAATGTGTAAATAAAAGGGCTTTTCAGCTCGAATCTGCGAATGGTGCCAATATCGTTATCGTTCCCTTTTTTTATTTCGACTACAGATTGAAAATCTTTCCACCAATCCGGCCATTTTCCCGAATCATATATCGCATCCCACACCAACTCCACCGGCGCATGTATATTCCAGACTGTAGTAAAAGAGTATTGTACGGGCATACTTACCCGACAAAGATATGGAGCAGTTTTATTTAGTGTGGTGCTTAATATAATCGATAGCCTGTTGCTGCGTAAGTACAGCGAAATCGCGATAGCGATGGTGCACATCAATTATCTCGTCGATAGCTTTTGCCACAAGTTCTCTATTCTGCCAGGTGCTCAAGTCTTCGATCACCGTTTCAAGACAACCTTTTTTATAAGCTATTTGTCCCAGCACATGCACGAGCGTATTACGTACCCTTGCCGTTTTGTCGAACTCCAGTTCACGCAATAGAGGTAGAATGTCTTGCGGATGTGTACGGCCACGCAGCTCGATGCCGTGGCATATCTCGCGTCTTATTTCTTTGTCTTCGTGATGCAGATATTTTTTTGACCAGGCCAAAACCGGTTGGGGATTTTTTTCTCCCATCTTTTTTATTGAACCGATAACAGCATTACGTACGGCATGATGTGCATCAAACAGAGCAATGTCAAAAAAATGCTGCACAATATCAAATTCTGCCTTACCGATCTCTCCTGCTGCGTTCACTACTGTTTGCCTGATCTTGAATTCCGGTTCTTTAAAAACTGTTTCGAGCGTGGCAATTGTGGTTTTTACAGCTGCATTACCTGCGTTGTATAGTTTGCCTATAGCCAGGTAGGCGGTCTTGCGGATGTAGGTGTCTTCATCCGCAAAGTATTGCAGATGCTTCGTGATTTTTCCTGTTTTAAGATCATTCAGCAGATCCGCACGTATTTCATCGGCAAGTACCTGACGCTCTTTTTTCGGAAGATCGTAAAATGCCATGGCTACGAAAGGTATTTGCCAACTATCGGTACGCGACGGCCAACCCCAAATGCCTTCGGCGATACACGTATGATAGGGCAGAATTGGTTGCGTTTGTATTCATTTGTATTTACCAGTTTCAGTATGCGTGTTACGAGAGCAGCATCGTTACCCATTGCGATGATTTCCTTGGGTCCTTGTCTGCGCTCTATGTACTGGAACAGGATAGGATCCAGGATGGAATAATCAGGGAGGCTATCACTGTCTTTTTGCCCCGGGCGCAGTTCAGCTGAGGGGGCTTTTGTAAGGATGTTCTCCGGTATTATTTCACTATTTCTGTTGACATATTTCGCGAGCTCGTACACCTGCAGTTTGTAAAGATCGCCCAATACACCTAGTCCTCCTGCCATGTCGCCATAGAGTGTGCCGTAACCTGTTGCCAGTTCACTTTTGTTTGAGGTATTTAATAGTATCGAACCAAACTTATTTGACAGTGCCATCACCAACGCACCCCGTATCCTCGACTGTAAGTTCTCTTCGGCAACACTGAAAGGAAGGTCTTTGAAGACGGGCTCAAGTGTCTTTCCGAACGAGTCAAAAATATCCTTTATGGGCAGGACATCGTAGGGGTTATTGAGATTCTTTGAAAGCTGCTCTGCATCTGAAACTGAATGGCCTGTTGAGAATTGAGATGGCATCAGTAATGCATGCACATTATCGCTTCCAAGTGCTTCGCAGGCCAATGCCAGCACAACCGCACTGTCAATACCACCTGAAGAAGCAACGATAGCTTTTGAAAAGCCCATCTTGCCAAAATAGTCCCGTATGCCGGTGACAAGTGCCCGGTGTATTTTATCGATGCCTAGTGTCGCTTCAAGATAATCCGGAGTCAGGTCGATATTAGGGATGGTCTCGGCTGCCCGGATGGAAGTTTCCTTGAAACTGTCGTCGTGGAATTCAACACAACCCATCGCTTCTTCGAAATAGGGCAGCTCGAACACTAAATTCTGCGAACGGTCCATCACCAGGGAACCTCCGTCAAAAACAATTTCCGTTTGCGAGCCAACAGCATTGCAGTACACCATCGGGATATTGTATTTAGCAACGTTCTGTTTTACTATGTTCTTTCGGCCATCGGCGTGCATGTAATCAAAAGGGGATGCACTCAGGTTGATCATCAGTTCCGGCTGAAATTTCATCAGCTGATCCATAGGACAGATGCGATAGAGGGGGTTGTCGCCCATGTTCCAAATATCTTCGCAGATAGTTACAGCCAGGCGTTTGCCTTTATATTCGATGATATTCCAATCAAGCGACGGCTCGAAATACCGGTATTCATCAAATATGTCATAGGTAGGCAGCAGCGTTTTATGTACAACAGATTTTATTTGCTTTTCGTGCAGGAAATACGCGCTGTTGAAAAGGTCCTTACCGTGCGCGACAGGGTTTCTTGACGGCGCGCCAACAAGCACTGCAATGGTATCTGCCTCTTGTTTTATTTGCTCGATAGACTCGAGGCTTTTTTCGATGAAGTCATTGAACTCCAGGAAATCTCTGGGGGGATAGCCGCATACCGCCAGCTCTGAGAAAACCACCAGGTCGCCACCTTTGGTCTTTGCTTCCCGTATCGCTGCAATGATCTTCGCAGTATTCGCCTCGAAATTGCCGATATGATAATTCTGCTGTGCCAGAAAGATTTTCATAAGTCAAATGTAAGAAACCGGTAGAAAGGCTAAAAAATTGCGCCCGTGTACAACACGGGCGCAGGTTATTTGGATAAATGATGAGCCAATTTAAAAGAATATGCCGAAGCGAAGTGTAAAATTGTTCAGCCGGGTATTGCCGTCACTGAAACTGCCGGTGTAATTCATGTCCAGGCGGTTTGGATTGGTTGCGTCAGGAGCAAAGCCGTTGTTAAAGAACAATCCGGCATAAATAGCCATTTTGTTGCTGATAGCATATTCAACGCCGCCGCCTATATTCAGCGATAGCATTAGTGGCGGAATAGAGAGCCCGCCAAACAGCTTTTCATTAGTTTCGTCAACCGTTTTTTCGGGCGTACCCACAGTATCTATATATCTTACCGTGTAACTAGCCTTCTTGCTGATATTCAGCCCGAGCGAAAGCCCCGTCTGGCCGAACACGTGAATGCCACTGCCAAGTTCATCGCTACGCAGTTTGAGGTTAAATGGAACCTCCAGGAATTGAAGACGATAATCAAAATCAGCATAGGTTACCCGTGTGGCCGGTTGAGGTACGCTTGGATTTTCCTTTGCCTCGATCTTTCCACCTGTTGATGTTATATGCAAGCCCGTAGAGAATCCGTAGTTCTCGGCAAACGGCTTGTCTATCATCAATCCCCACGAATAGCCTATTTTACTACCCTGACTCTTCACGGTGTACATTCTGTCATCGCTTTTGTTGGCCGTCGGCTTCATCCACGAAATGTTCGGCGCGACAAACACCCCTATCCTGATATTGTTTAGTTTGCCCGACCGTGCTGGCGTAATGTCTTCGTAAGACTGGCCTTTCGCAATACCGGACAAGCCACAGCCCGCGATCATCAATAATAAAAATCTCTTCATATCAGAATATCCTGTTTTTAAAAATAATAGTTAGAGGCAATTATTACGCCAAACGCCTTAGCAATGTTATTTTTGCCGCTGTAAAAATAAATGCAATTCTAATGTTTATGACATACCGGGGGAGAAAGTTTCTGTCGATACCGAAAGTAATTCAACTGTTATCCACAGTTTGCCTTCTTTGCCTGGTTTTACCTGGTTGCACTGAGGACGAGAAAGCACCCGATGTGTCTGGAATTAAAGTAGACCTGAAAACTTACAGGTTCGACCGCGACCTTGCCGCAATAGATACCAACAATATTGCCGAAGGTCTGCAGCAATTGGAACGAAAATATCCGGACTTCCTTAATTTCTTCCTCGATACCCTTATGGGTTTTAATATTCAGCGCAATTTCACCGCCGAAAACCCCGTGATAAAGGTGGGTTTACACGCTTACCTGTCGCATAAAGACTACCGCGGCATGTTCGATACCGTTGCCAGGCATTATCCGGATACAAAAGACATTGACGAGCAGCTTACCAG
>CAMPKG010000251.1 GCA_946887085.1 uncultured Sphingobacteriales bacterium | reverse complement strand
ATGCGCCTGAGAATATCGGCTTCCGAATGTTTTAGTTCAAGCTGTTTGCGCATAAGCGCCGCCAGCCTGTTAGGATCCTGCTCGTTCTTCAATCGATTAAGCAATTCAACCTGTACGATCTTTATCTTTTTCAGCTCGAAATATGTGAGTGTACTGTCTACTTCATTCAGATAATTCAATTCGCCATGCAGCGTCTCAATACCATAGTTCTCGCTCCATTTCGGGCTCATTTCATTGCGCGTGTGCAGCAGCGAAGCCATGCGTTGTTGTATTGACTGGTCGGGGTAGTTGATGAAGTATGGTATTTCGGGTACAGCATTGTACACCGACAAGTAATTGAAATAGCTATCGAATACTTGTTTTACCAGCGATGATTCTATCAGGTCAGGGTCTGTACGCTGATGCACGAGATCGGCTACGTTAGCGAAACCCTCGTAGTCCTTTGCGCCATGCTCGATAAGCACTCTAACCAATTCCCATTCCTGTTGCTCGTCTGAGTTTGGTGGCCCGAGTTGCACCGACGCTTCCTCTGTTGCTGCAACATCCGGTTCCGGTATTAAGGACTGTTCTTTGCGTTCACGCTGCCGGCGGTCCTGCTCTACCTTCTCACGGATGTATTTGTTGACGAGGTTGATGAAGCCTGCCTCTTCCACCTGCAGCTTACGTGTCGCTTCGCGGATGTAATGATCCTGTAACGCAAAATCCTCAGCTTTATCGATGCGGGATATACTCTCAGCTATCTCGTTCACCAGCTTCGATTTTTTCACCGGGTCGTCAGCTACTTCTTTCATTCCGACTTCGAGGCGGAAACCTATCACATCCTGCTTATGGCTCTTTACATACTCGTGGAATTTTGAAGCGCCTGCTTTTTGAATGAAGCTATCCGGGTCATCGCCTTCAGGGAAAAGTACCAGCTTCACATTGAAGCTCTGACTGAGCGCCATATCCAACCCTCGTAATGCAGCTTTCACACCAGCTGCATCACCATCGTAAAGAATGGTAAGGTTTTTTGTGAGCTGGCCGATAAGCCGCAATTGATCCTCCGTAAGCGAAGTACCGCTGCTGGCTACTACATTTTCTACTCCACCCTGGTGTAAGGATATGACGTCAGTATAACCCTCTACGAGAAAACACTCATCCAGCTTGCCTATTGCCTGCCGCGATTGGTACATGCCGTAAAGCACGCGGCTTTTGTTGTACAATTCATTCTCAGGAGTATTGATATACTTAGGTGCCTTGTCGTTGCTCTTCAGTATACGCGCACCAAAGCCAAGAACCCGTCCGGTCATGCTTTGTATCGGAAAGATCACACGGCCACGATAGATATCATGATAGATTCCGTTTCGGTTTTTGATAAGACCTGCCTTCTCTAGCAGCTCAGTATTATAACCTTTAGAAGTTGCAGTTCTGTAAAAAGTATCATTCGATTCAGGGTTATACCCCAACCGGAACCGTTCGATTATCTCTTTTCTAAATCCTCTCTGCTTAAAATAAGAAAGCCCTATGGCCTGCCCTTCATCAGTGTTCAGCAATGTGTCCTGGAAATAATTAGCGGCATATTCATTCAATATGCGCAAGCTTTCCTCCGCAAGTTGTTGTTGCTGCTGTTCCGGGGTACGCTCAGTTTCTTCAAGCGCAATTTTGTAATAGTCGGCTAGCCAGCGGATAGCTTCGGGATAAGTGAGCTTTTCATGCTCTTGAATAAAAGTGACGATGTTACCACCTTTACCACACCCAAAACATTTATAAATACCCTTAGCGCCCGATACATAAAAAGATGGTGTTTTTTCGTGGTGGAAGGGACAGTTGGCAATGTGATTGGCTCCACGTTTCTTCAGGCGCACAAATTGCCCCACCACATCAATGATGTCTGCGCGATTAAGTACTTCCTGTATGGAGTTTTGAGAGATCAATTTGACAACTACTTTCTCTTAAATTTCTGTTTCGGGTTTCTGCTTGTATGAAATACCGCGTAAACTACGACGCGCGTTCGTTTTATTTCGTAGACAACGACATAGGGAAATTGCTTTAAGACAGCTTGCCTGAAACCTTTACCAGCTTTTGAGAAAAAATCAGGATTAAGTTCTATTTTCTTATAAACGCTCTCCAGGTCACTCAAAAACATCTCACCTAAACCATTATACTGATCTTCATACCAATTATACGCGTCTACAGTTTCATTTTCCGCTTTTGGGTGGATCTCCAACGCGTATCTCATGACTGCTTTCTCTTACTACGTATTGAGGCATGAACTTCCTGCCATGATCTCCCTTCTCTGCTTGTTGAATATGTAGCCTTACGCTCTTCAACTATTGCCAATTGTTCATCAGACAGCTTAAAATCTTTCTGCGATTCCAGTTCGCCCTCCAAAAGAGTATACAACGCTTTGACTTTCTGGTCATTTGCTTCGGCCAGGTAAGTCATTAGCTGCTGTCGTATTGCGGCAATTGTCATGTTCTCTATTTCTACAAAAATAACCTTAAACCTTGAATAAGTCTACGGTGTAATTATCGTTACAAACCGCACCCTTTCCCGCTTTTTAGTGAATATATGCCAGTTACCATCATATTCTATGCGTGAGGGGATTAGCCTTTTCCCTATTTGTTGGGTGCGCACCTTCATTTTCACCCTGAAATCGTATACTCCGGCTTTGTAAGAAAGCGAGTAGTCGCGGGCCATAATGGTGTAATCGGTTTTGCGGAACCAGGTGGTCAGTTCGTCGTACACCACATCATCTTCATAGCCCTTTTTAGGAATGGCCTTGAACACATAACAGTCTATGCCATTATACTCATCAGAGTTCAGCTTAAAATCATACATTTTAGCCACCGAAGGCTCAAAAATGGCAGCTTTATCGCCCATGAGTGGCACACCACTTACCTTACTGCCGGGGTTGAACATGAGCTGTTTTAGCTTATTGGCATTTTTCTCTACTTGTCCTTTGCCGCCACCTACCGGCCCTGACAACACATCAGGCTCGTTGCATATCTTTCCATGAGTAAAAAACAGGTGATCGTACAACTCGGCTGTGTAATAATTGTACTGCTTGTTTCGCTTGTAAAAATTCCCTGTTGTCTTTTCCTCCAGCACCTGCATGGAACGGCAACGGTTAGCGTAGGTTTGCCTGGTCTTGCTATATAACGATGCCGCAACTTTCCCTTTAGAATTGTAAACCCGGATATCGTTAGTAAAATCGTAAGAGAGAAACCTAAGATTTTTGAATGCGCGATAAAAAGTAGTATCGTTCTTCACACGACGGATAAATCCCGCCAGATCCCAGCCGCCGCGGGCTGCTTTAACTGTCACGGCATCCATCTGTATCGGTAAAGAAAAAATGCTGCTATCGTAGCGCTGTGCGTGGGCCGTCGGGCTTACACAAATCAAACACACGAATACCCAAAACCTAATCATACTGCATCCTGTCATTTAGCAGCGCAGTGGCTATCACCAGGTCCTCCGGTGTCGTCACCTTTATATTGCTGCGCTCACCCTCAACAAGGTAAACTTTCGTGCCATGTGCTTCTGCCACGGTAGCCTCGTCGGTAAAAGATTCTTTATAGCCCTGTTGAAATGCAGGCAATATCAATTCAGAACGAAAAGTTTGCGGCGTCTGCATTATACGCAGGTGATCGCGATTGATGACAATACTGCGGTCACCTTCGACCATACGCATGCTTTCGGCCACCGTGATTGCAGGTATCGCGCTTCCTTTTTCAACAGCCTGCTCGTAACAGCGCTGTATCAATGCCGGCGTCACTAAAGGGCGGGCGCCATCGTGTACAAATATTACAGCCTCGCCTTCAACAGCCTTCAGCCCATTTTGCACGCTATGAAATCTCGTCTCCCCGCCCGGTACTATAGTAATGTCGGTACGCTCGGGAAATGATTGCAGGATTATCTGTGCATAGCTCAACTGGTCGGCGGGCAATACCAGAATAACATGCATATCCGGATAGGCATTGACGAAAGCCTTGATCGTATAATGCAATACGGGGTGCGCACCTAGGGGCAGAAATTGCTTAGGTATAGCAGTCCCCATCCTGGCGCCTTTGCCACCGGCAACTATGACAGCATATTTTTTCATTGACCCCTCAAAAGTATATTCTTAAAATGAAATGCTGCGTTAAACGCAATAAAAAAGCCCTCCGGAGAGGGCTTGCAATTCGTAGATCGCAAGTTATTTTACTTCCTGCATCATCTTGCGCACCAGCGGCGAAATAGCGATCATCACGATGCCGGCTATCAGCGCGTAGATGGCCAGTTGCTTGTAGCCATCGGTATAGGCGATCAGCTTTTCCTGTGCACTAGCGTTTTCACTTGCCTGTGCCATGCCGGCACCAAGAATACCTGCCACGTATTGACCATAGGCACTGGCCAGGAACCACATACCCATCATCATACCCTGTAATCTTGCCGGTGAAAGTTTGGTCATGATAGAAAGGCCTATCGGCGAAAGGCAAAGCTCACCGAAGGTGATGATCAGGTAAGCCAGGGTAAACACATCAAGCGAAGCCATACCCTGCACGTTGAGGAAAAACCTTGTAGCGTAAAAGGTATAGAACGCACCAGCCAGGAACAGGAAGCCTAAACCGAATTTCACAACCGTATTGGGCTCCAGCTTCTTTTTAGCTAACGCTATCCATATTAGTCCGATAATGGGTGCAAAAATGATAACGAATAGTGAATTTGCAGAGTTGTTTACTCCGTTGGTGCTGAGCTCAATTGAGCCTAGCAATTTATTGTCAAGATTATTAGCAGCGAACAAACTGAGGGATCCACCGCTCTGCTCAAAAAATGCCCAGAACAGGATGGAGAATACGATAAATACCAAGGCGGCTAAAAGTTTTTTCACTTCGGCAGCTGAGTGCTTGCTCATTTCATAGAAAAGGTA
>CAMPKG010000250.1 GCA_946887085.1 uncultured Sphingobacteriales bacterium | reverse complement strand
GTTGTACTGTTGGGTGTTACCTGCGCAATGGTTGTCGCACCGCTAGCGTATAAAAGTGATCCGGAAGTATAGCTTGACAAACCTGTACCTCCATAGTTTGCCGCAATAGTAGTACCGTTCCATGTACCGGACGTAATTGTTCCAACCGTGTTCAGCGACGAAAGAGAGGTCACGGCGTTGGTAATCAGTGTGCCGGTAGTTGGCAATGTTACGTTTGTGGTGCCGGTCGTTGTCAGTGTCAGACTATTTGCGCCCGATGTAGCAAGATTACCGGCCAGCGTTAAAGTATTTGAGCCGTTATTAACACCCGAGCCCCCATAAGTTGGATTGATCACTGTACCATTCCAGGTTCCGGATGTGATTGTCCCAACGGTTGTAATGCTGGACGAGCCTGCAGCGGGCCCGTATAATGATGAAAGATCAGGTATATCGCCGATGGCAAGCGTTGACCAGGAGGGTGCAGCACTCTCGGATCCTGTGCCTGTCTGAGACAAAAATCGTTTGGTGGTAGTGGCATTGCCCGAAAGCTTGCTTAGTGTGTTTGCTGCCGATGCGTAAAGCAGGTCGCCCGTTGCCCAGGTTGCCTGGCCGGTGCCTCCGTACGTGACACCGATTGCGGAACCATTCCAGGTACCGCCCGTGATATTACCACTAAATTTAGCGTTGCCGGTTACATCGAGTACCTCTGTAGGGGTGATGTTGCCGCCGAGACCTACGCGCCCGGCGTTATCTATGTACAACCTGGTTAGGAATGAAGCAGCATCGTAGATGTAAAAATTCTGGTCTGTATTTCCCCATAGGTCATTACCAATAATCCACGGTGTCAACTGGTTACCGAAAAAAAGACCGGTTTTATAGTTTGTTGTAGAGGTGTTGTTGAGGGAAAAGGTTACCATGGCGCCCGGGTTTGCCTCTGCTTCGAATAACCCGATGGGTATATCAGACGTTGGTGCAAGGCTGGACTTGACATGCATTAATGCAGTCGGTGACGGCGTACCAAAGCCCGTGTAGCCACCCGCGCCATTAATGTAGAAGCGGGCAATAGATCCCGCAACATCGTAAACGTAAAAATTTTGTGAGTTATCGCCCATTACATCATTGCCTATTATCCATGCTTTGCCGTTGGAGAGAAAAGATTTGTGACCTAACGTGATGAACGTTTTACTGCTGTTGGAAGAGTTGTTTGCCAATTGCAACATAACTCCGTTTGCCGGCCCCGCATCCTGCGTGCCTTCGAATAATCCAACTATGGTGCTCCCGGTTGTAGGGCTGCTTCTTTTAACATGCAGCGGTGTTTCCGGGGACGTTGTACCGATTCCCAAAAAACCACTGGCAGTTAGCCTCATGTACTCTGTATTGTTCGTTATAAACGGCAGGTCATGATTTGAGGTTGTTCCAAAGTTTTTCACGCCTGTCAAACTGTTGCCGTCCTGGGCCCATATCTGGCCTGTGTTTGCGATGGTCAGCCACGCAGAACCGTTGTAGTAATAGTAACCTGTAGTACCATCAGTTTGATAGACTAATAGCCCTGTTGCGGGGCTTGAGATCGCGGCTCGCTGAGCCTGTGTCATTCTCGGCGCCAGAAACCCTTTGGCGGTAGACTTTACGTCAAGTACCGACGACGCATCACCTGTGGTAACCGAGTTGTCGTCTGTAACAACAACAGTCTGTGCTTTTGACACCACCGCTGTCAACACAAACATCATCACGAGTGGGAAAAACTTCAGTTTCATATTTGCGCTGAATAGAATACTTAAAGCACTCAAAAACAAGTGCAATAAAATATAGCAAATTTACGAAACTTAACCTTTAAAAAGGGTGACGCAGAGCATCCAATATTGTTATTTAAGGGTTAATGACGGTGATGTCAAAATCTTTATTTGAACCTAATTGAATAGTGCCATTTGTGCAGATAAAAACTATCCGGACAGTGTCTGCGGCGCTTACATAACTATATGCAATGCCTAATCGAGCTGTCAGATCGGTTCGGGGGTTGACAATTACCGTGGCGTTTGGCTGTGCTCCGTTCACAGTTGCAGTCAACTCAAGCGGGTTACCCGGGGTGACGCCGGTGGTATTGGATATGGTTACCATTGTTTTAATGATATTTGAAATATGGCCGGTATTTAAGGTAGTCCATGCAGGCGGGGTGCTGGTGCTGCCATTGCCGGTCTGTGACAGGAATCGAGTCGTTGTTGTAGTATTTCCAGAAATTTTAGCAAGGCTTGTGCTACCGCTTGCATACAGCATATCTCCGGTCGTATAACTACTCTGGCCGGTACCGCCACGGTCTGCGGCTATCGTAGTTGCGTTCCATGTGCCGGTCGCAATAGTGCCAACCGAGCTCAGCAAAGACAAAGTGGTTACAGCTGTATTTACCAATGTTCCTGATACAGGTAACGTATAACTTCCGTCGTCGGGTCCCGCCAAGGTGAGAGAGTTGTTTACTGTCAGCGTTTTTCCGGAAGCTACAGACAGGTTTCCCGCAATGCTGGACGCGGCATTTACCATCAAGCTTCCCGAAAGCGAAATTGTGTGGGAGCCATTGTTGACCCCGGTTCCTCCATATGTCGGGTTGATCACCGAGCCGTTCCATGTTCCACCGGTTATGTTCCCACTGAATTTGGCGTTGCCGGTGACGTCCAGCACCTCTGTAGGATTAAGATTGCCGCCAAGACCCACATTACCCGCATTGTCAATAAACAGTCTTGTAGTAAAGCTTGCACTATCGTAGATAAAGAAGTTTTGGTCTGTGTTGCCGTAAATGTCATTTCCTATGGCCCAGGATCCTGTTGGGTTGCCAAGAGCAATTGATGTGCGATAATTTGAAAGGGATGTATTGTGTAAGGAAAAGGATACAGTGCTGCCGGAATTAGCTTCAGCTTCAAATTTTCCGACGTGAATATCGGAAGTGGGTGCTAGTAAGGATTTGACATGAAGTAAAGCGCCGGGGTTGGGGGTGTTAATACCCGTAAATCCGGTGCTGCCCTTTATATACAATCGCGGCAAAGACCCGGCGACATACAGCAAATAAAAATCGTCCGAATTATTGCCGTTCACATCAGTACCTAACTGCCACCTGTTGCCGCTGGTCTTGTGCCCCATCTCAAATATTGTGGCGCTGCTGGCACCAGCACCATTTGCTAATTTTAGCATTACGTTGTTATTTGCGCCGGTAGACTTACTTCCCTCGAACAATCCGACTATTGTATTGCCGTTAGCCGTCGCATCCTTAACATGTAAAAGTGCTTCCGCAGAATTGGATCCTATACCAAGTTTACCGCTACTGGTAAGCCGCATGTATTCGGTATTATCGGTGATAAAAGGCAGATCATGATTGGAAGTAGTGCCAAAATTTTTCACACCCGTGAGATTGTTGCCGTCCTGCGCCCAGATTTGGCCTGTGTTTGCAATGGTCCGCCAGGCAGTGCCATTGTAGAAATAATAACCAGTTGTACCGTCGGTTTGGTACACCAATAAGCCTGATGCAGGGTTCGGGATGGCACTTCGTTGGGTCTGGGTCATTCTTGGCGCAAGAAAGCCTTTGGCTGTAGACACAAGGTCCAACACAGACGACGGATCGCCGGTAGTTACCGAATTGTCATCCGTAACTACTACAGTCTGGCCGAACCCGGTAGCATTAAAAACGATAAGGATGATCGTAACAAAAAACAATCTGGTCATATCAAGTGGTTTAATTGACAAACATGTAGTAACAGGCTATGCCCATTAGCTACCTCGCCTACGGCGATGTTATTTAGATTGCTTTGTTACTTATATCAGGCGGTTGTCAAAGTTCAAGCGTTGACTCCGCCATTTTTACCGGGCGATCCTCTACCTGGCTGCTATACACAATTTCCAAACTACCTTTCGAGTAGTCGACACCTACTTTATTGTTCAATACCATACGTAACTTACGGGTAGCATTAGGTGCATAAACACCAAACCCCTTTATGATCCCTACATTGGTATGATTGCCTTCCGGAGAAACATGAGATATAGATATATTTCCGTAAATAGACATGCTTCCCGCGCGGTTGATGACCATATTCAGCCTCGGTGTATCATTTTTCATTTCAAAGGCCAGGTTCGAAAAGCTGACCTTCGCGGAATAATCTCCTACACGCACGATAACCGGGATGGTCACACCGAAAACCGGTGTCAGTTTTAGCGAAAGGTTCGTCACCATTTTTTTCAGCGGTTCTTTACCCTTTGGACGCTCCTTTGGCATTGCCCTGAAGTAAATGTGCGACCGGTATTCTCCCGGGGCCAATTTGCTTGTGTTTGTCAGCTGGACTTTCACGGTTTGCGCTTCGTTTGGCCCAAGCGTAACGATCCGGGGGAAAATCCTGAGATTGGCGCTTGCCGAATTTTGTCCCGCTTCTGACGCACTCACTTCCTCAAAAGAGCCATCCTCCTTCATCCGTATCTCTACGATAGATATCGTATACTTTGTAGTGTCACCGCCTGCATTCGCCAGGTTCAACTCCTGGGTACGCTTCGTCCCTTCAAATACCACACGTCTCGGTATTACCAAGAGTCCTTGCGCTGCTGTTTCCATTGCTGATAGGGTTAGCATTGTCAACACCGTAAGAAGAATGATCAAACACCTTGCTGCCGTAATAATATCCTGCTTTTTCAGAAATCCCGATTTTGGCATGGACCGTCTTTAAAACATCGCGAATTTACGGCTAATTATGCGGATGCAGGATACGAATATGATCTGTAATTGTTTATGCATCTGATGATTTTCATCATGTGTTGTACATATTCCTTCTCCATTGCCGACATCTGATGCCTTTAATCGAAAAAAACGCTGGAGTGCAGCGTTTTTTTTAATCTGATATTAAGAACTCCTTATTAGTTATAGTTAACTATTACGCTGAAAGGCACATCAGAAGTATAAGTACCTGT
>CAMPKG010000249.1 GCA_946887085.1 uncultured Sphingobacteriales bacterium | reverse complement strand
GCGTTGATACCTATCACCATACCATGTTCGAGATGCTGGGCAACTGGAGCTTTGGCGACTACTTTAAGAAAGAAGCGATTGAATGGAGCTGGGAACTGCTGACGGAAGTTTATAAGATCCCTAAAGACCAGATGTATGTAACCGTGTTTGAAGGCGATGCCAAAGAGAACCTGCCGAAGGACGAAGAAGCCTACAACGAGTGGAAGAAGTATATAGCCGAAGACCGCATCCTGATGGGCAACAAAAAGGATAACTTCTGGGAGATGGGCGATACCGGCCCCTGCGGCCCCTGCTCGGAGATACATGTTGACTGCCGCAGCGCAGAAGAGCGTGCTGCTTCAGACGGCAAGGCGCTGGTGAACAATGACCACCCGCAGGTGATAGAGATCTGGAACAACGTATTCATGCAGTTCAACAGACTGAAAGACGGCAGCCTGCAGCCATTGCCTGCTAAACACGTAGATACCGGCATGGGCCTGGAGCGGCTGGTGCGTGTGCTGCAAGGCAAGCAGAGCAACTATGATACCGACCTGTTCACAGGTACCATAGAAGCGATCGAAAAAATTACGGGTAAGAAATACGGCAACACAGATAGCAAGCAAGACATTGCTTTCCGTGTATTGTCCGACCATATACGTGCTATCGGCTTTACCATTGCCGATGGACAATTACCCTCGAACACAGGCGCCGGCTACGTGATACGTCGCATCCTGCGCAGGGCCGCACGTTACTATTATTCTTACCTCGA
This sequence comes from uncultured Sphingobacteriales bacterium, assembly GCA_946887085.1. The sequence goes on along the minus strand of CAMPKG010000249.1, from coordinate 4,184 downwards.
CTACAAACATCCGCTGCTGGTGCAACTGATGCCTGTGCTCGCCGAGCAATTTAAGGATGTATTCTCTGAGCTGCACAAACAGGTAGACCTTGTTTGCAAAGTAGTGAAAGAAGAAGAAGAAGCTTTTTTGCGAACACTCGATAAAGGATTGAAGAAGATCGACGAGATCATTGCTGACACTAAAAAGCAAAACACAACCATAATCAATGGTAAGGCGGCTTTCGAACTGTATGATACTTACGGATTCCCGATAGATATTACCCGTTTGATAGGTCATGAAAATAGTTTGGAAGTAGATGAAGCGGCTTTCGAAGCCGAGATGAAACAACAGAAAGAGCGCAGCCGTGCTGCTACCACGCTGGATACCGAAGACTGGGTGGTAATAAAGGATGGCGGAACAAAATTCGTGGGTTACGACAGTCTCGAGGCAAAAGCCAACGTGCTGAAATACCGCAAGGTGAAAGCTAAAGGCAAAGAGTCTTACCAGATAGTATTAGATACCACTCCGTTCTATGCAGAAAGCGGCGGACAGGTTGGTGATACCGGTGAATTGGTGTTCCCTACGGAAACTATCCAGATCATCGACACGAAGAAAGAGAATGACCTGATCATACATTTCTCTGAAGTACTGCCGAAAGATCCTGCGGCAGCTGTGCTGGCAAAAATAGATACCATCAAACGTGCGCATACAGAGATACACCACAGCGCCACACACCTGCTGCACGCAGCATTGCGTTCGGTATTGGGTACGCACGTAGCGCAAAAAGGTTCTTTGGTAAACGAAGAGCACCTGCGTTTCGACTTCTCGCATTTCGCTAAGGTGACCGAAGAAGAAATTGCTTTGGTAGAGTCGATGGTGAATGCCAAGATACGCGAGAACGTACCGGTGGTGATCAAAGAAATGCCGAAGGAAGAAGCAGTAGCGATGGGCGCTATGGCGCTGTTTGGAGAGAAGTACGCTGATGTGGTTCGCGTGGTAGTGATGGACCCGAATTATTCGATAGAGCTTTGCGGTGGTACACACGTTGGCTATACCGGCCAGCTCGGTTATTTCAAGATCAGGCACGAGTCGGCAGTAGCTGCAGGTGTACGCCGTGTAGAAGCGGTGAGCGGTAAAGCAGCTGAAGACTATATCAATGAGCATTTACATTCACTCCACAATATCCACGCTGCTTTAAGGAATCCCAAAGATGCTTTGAAAGCTATAGAGAAACTGCAGGAAGAAAAAGCACAGCTGGAGAAACGCGTTGAAAGCCTCGAGGCCCGCCAGCTGGTAGCCATCCGCAATGAAGTGCTGACCAAAGACGAGATCATCAACCAGGTAACTTTTGTTGGTGATATAGTTGAAGTAGCTTCCGCCGACGCACTGAAAAAACTCTGCTTCGACGTAAAGCATCACCTCAACGATCACGTCATTGTACTCGGCGCCAATATCGATGGCAAGCCTTTCGTAGCCGTTGGCGTTGCAGATAGCGTGGTTGCGGCTAAAGGACTGGATGCAGGCAAGATCATTAAAGAGCATATTGCCCCGCTCATCAAAGGCGGCGGCGGCGGACAAAAAACTTTGGCCACTGCCGGCGGCCAGGATGCAGGGGGGTTGAAAGCTGCCATTGAGAAAGTGAAGGGGCTGTTGTAAAGCAGCCGCATGTGGTGTCAGGTGTTAACACCTGACACCACAGAAGTACTTAGTTTACTGCCCATTAAACGTGGTGTCAGGTTTTACAACCTGACACCAAAAATGCTACCGCTCTTCCAGTATTGGCTGGCAGTGGTATTCGTTCATGAGTACGTTGTGGTAATGGTCGGCACGGTTGAACAGGCGTTTGAAAATTGCTTCACCGCTTTCCAGCGTCATGTCGAGGTCGTAGATGAGGCTGCTGAGCACAATGTTCTCGCCGTGCAGGCTAAAGAACTTGCCACGAACATTGAAATTCTCCTTCAGGAGATAGTTATATAGTTCTTTGATATTCTGTTTAGGCAGGCGGCATAAGAATGCATCGCTGATGATGAAATAGTTTTCGGGGTTGTAGGATATGCGGATGGTGGCATTGCCTTCCTCCACTTCCCAGCGGTTGTGGCCGGTGCGCGCAAGCTCTTTACTATAGCCAAGTTTTTCGAGTATATCCTCGATGGTTTTGGCAATACCGGAGCCCGGCGCATCGTCTTCCGGTTTCTTAGGAAACTCGATGCGTGTACCGCAGTTAGGGCAGTATTTCTCGTTGTCGAGATTGAGCTCAGTAACAAGTGTACTGCACGAGGGACAACGGATAGATACATCGCCGTATATGGGCATGTACTGGTCTATGGCTTCTTTGAGATAACTCACGGGCAGTGCGAAACCAAGGTTGTCACCGCCTTTGATGATGAACGTGTTGACGCCGATGACTTCGCCGTCTACATCTACTAAAGGTCCGCCGCTGTTGCCGGGGTTGATGGCCGCATCTATCTGGATGTACTTAAGCCCCTGCTGCACACGCTCAACCCGCGAAACCACACCTTGCGTGGCCGTGTAGTTGAGGCCGTAAGGATGGCCGATGGCCACCACCATATCGCCATCCTTCAGCGATACATAGTCGCCCAGTTTTACAGGAGGCAGACCCTTCATGTCCACCGGCGGCTGCAGGAACGCAAGGTCATATTTTTCGTCGGCGAACACCACAAGTGCCAGCCGCTTATCGAAGCTCTTTGATTTAATGGTAACAAAACGATTGCCTTTTACCACGTGGTTGTTGGTAATGATCAGGTCGTATTCATGCAGGTAAAATCCCGTACCCGTGCCGGATTTTGTCGCTATCTGCACAACCGCATTCTGGTATTTTTCTATGGTCTCCTGTATGCTGATCATGCTCTTCTTGTTTCCAGGTTCAGCCGCGACATCTGGTCGGCGAAGCTGGTACCAAATTCAAAAAGGTTAGTGTATTTGACACGGTCGTGGTTCCAGTTCATGTCTTTATACTTATCGCTGAACTTATCTAAAGCCTGGTCTATCGCTATTTTGATCGCTTCTTCATTGAAGGTATCCTTTTCTTTGTCGTAGAGCAGTTCTTTCATGCCTATCTCGGCAAAATACTCTGAATGCAGCACAGCAAGATAGATCAATGTAAGATCGGCAAGGACCTTAGGCATACTATATACGAAGTGGCTGTAAAGCACGCCGTATTCGCAAATGCGCTGCGCAACATTGGGATATTTATTTTCAACGTACCACTGGGCATCCCGATTGGCATTGTTAATATACTCGCGAACCTTTTCCTGTTTATGAGGCGTTGCGATAGCGAAGGTACCGCTCGACCAGTACACATGTTTGGCAAAATCCTCTTTGGTGATGTCGAGCAGTTTTTTCATAGCGTCGCGCATCATCTTGTTTCGTTCTACAAGAGGTATCTCGTCCTTTTTATCCCAGTATATGCTGTGTATCTCTTCAAGGCTGGAAAGGAGCGTGGATTCGGGAACTATGAGGAAGTCAATCCTGTAAATAACACCCAGCAACACATAAGCGATGGCCCCGGAAAATGAATCCTGGTTGAGCTCACTATTCTTCTCCAGTGTTTCCTCTATCCATTTGCGGAAGTATTTATACTTCACATCCAGTTCCTCTTCGGGCAGCGGCTTATAGTGCACTTCGTCCGCCAGTTTCAGCGATTTGAAATCTGCCAGCAGCAGGTCGTCCTGCCGGTCGCCTTTGGTGGCAAGCTCTCTCAGCCCATAATACAATTTGTTGGGGCTTGCCGTATGGACCTCAGAATCAAAGACCATGTAGAGGGTGTTATCTTCGGAGATAGCGGTACGGCTGTAATAGAGCGAATAGTTCATATCCAGCAGGCGACGCATGATGGCAGTATGCGGGCTTTCCATCGTCGCCAGCGGTACCCTGGCTATGATTGTGGCCCCGTCGCATTCGCCGTAAACTTTCCTGGACCCCTGTACAAGATTAAAGGTGAATTTATTTCCGTCGGGGTGAAAATGGACATTATCTTCCTCATCATCTCTCAGGTAATCGAATAGCGCAGAGAAGGCATCATTGTATTTTTTCTCTTTATATAGGTCTTCGGCTTTATACCAGCATTGGGTCTTTTTGAGGGTTTTGTTGTTGTCGCTGTACCGGCCAAAACGGATGTGTTTTACGGATGCAAAAGGGCTGTCTTTCTTTACAGACGGCTGCTGGCCGGCCTTGTCCCGGTCAT
>CAMPKG010000248.1 GCA_946887085.1 uncultured Sphingobacteriales bacterium | reverse complement strand
GAATAAGAAACATACAAAACTTCAAGATGATCGGTTTCCTTTCAAAATTATTTGGTGGCAGTAAATCAGACAAGGATGTTAAACGCATCCAGCCGATAGTTGCCGATATCAACCGCCTCTTTGGCGAATACCAGGCCATCAGCAACGACCAGCTTCGTCATAAAACACAGGAGTTCCGTCAACGAATAAAAGAGCACCTCCAGGATATAGACGCCCAGATAGCAGAGCAAAAAGCTGCCGCTGACGAACATCCCGAGGCCGAGCTGCACACCCGCGAGGCCATTTATAATGAAGTAGACAAATTATCGAAAAGGCGCGATGAGCTGATCGAGGAAATACTGGAAAAAATACTGCCTGAAGCCTTTGCCGTGGTAAAGGAAACAGCACGCCGTTTTAAGGAAAATGAAGAGCTGGTGGTAACTGCCACAGAACTGGACAAAGAGCTGGCGCTTGAAAAGGACAACGTTCGTATTGAGGGTGATAAAGCTATTTTCAGGAATACCTGGCAGGCCGCCGGTAACACCGTTACCTGGAACATGGTACATTACGATGTTCAGCTGATAGGTGGTATCATACTGCACGAAGGTAAAATATCGGAGATGGCGACGGGTGAAGGTAAAACCCTGGTATCTACCCTGCCCTCTTACCTGAACGCACTTGCAGGCGAAGGCGTGCATATAGTAACTGTGAACGACTACCTGGCCCGTCGTGACCAGGAATGGAACGGGCCACTGTTCGAATTCCTCGGTATAACCACCGACTGTATCGACAAACACCAGCCCAACTCACCTATGCGCCGCAAGGCATACCTGGCCGATATCACTTACGGTACCAATAACGAGTTCGGTTTCGACTACCTGCGCGATAATATGGTGCATCAGCCGGAAGAAATGGTGCAGCGCAAACACCATTTCGCAATGGTTGATGAGGTGGATAGCGTACTGGTAGATGATGCCCGTACTCCACTGATCATCTCAGGACCTGTGCCACGTGGCGATGAGCAGCAGTTCCATGCATTGAAACCACGTATCGAACGCCTGCTGGACGCGCAGAAACGCATAGTTAACCAAAGCCTGACAGAAGCAAAAAAACTAATAGGCGAAGGCAAGACAGATAAAGATAACGGCGGCCTGCACTTATTCCGCGCTTACCGTGGTTTGCCTAAAACGGGAGCAATCATTAAATATCTGAGTGAGGAAGGCAACCGCCAGATAATGCAGAAGTCTGAGAACTACTACATCGGCGAGCAGAAGCGTAATATGCCCGTAGTAGATGCCGAACTATATTTTACCATCGATGAGAAGTCGAACAGCGTAGACCTGACTGAAAAAGGTATTGCGCTCATTACACAATCGGGTGAGGACCCAAACTTCTTTGTACTGCCCGATATAGGCAGCGAGCTGGCAGAAATAGAAAAAACAGAAACGGGCGCTGAGGAAAAAGCCCAGCGGAAAGACCAGCTATTGCAGGATTACGCTATTAAAGCAGACCGTATTCACTCAGTACAGCAGTTACTGAAAGCATATACCCTCTTCGATAAAGATGTGGAGTATGTGGTGATGGAGGGTAAAGTGAAGATAGTAGATGAGCAAACCGGCCGTATCCTTGATGGCCGCCGCTATAGCGATGGCTTGCACCAGGCGATAGAAGCAAAAGAAAATGTGCAGGTAGAGGCAGCAACGCAAACCTTTGCCACCGTTACCCTGCAAAACTACTTCCGTATGTATCATAAGCTGGCCGGTATGACCGGTACGGCGGAAACGGAAGCGGGTGAGCTTTGGGAGATTTACAAACTGGAGGTGGTAACCATACCTACCAACATGCCGATCGCGCGTAAAGACCAGCAAGACCTGGTATACAAAACAAAACGCGAGAAATACAAGGCTGTTATCGACGAAATAGAAGCATTGCGTAGCGTGGGTCGACCGGTACTGGTAGGTACTACATCAGTTGAGGTTTCGGAATTGCTGGGACGTATGCTGCAGGCAAAGAAGATACAGCACAACGTACTGAACGCTAAACAACACGCGCGCGAGGCGCAGATAGTGGCCGAAGCAGGCTTAGCTGGTGCTATTACCATTGCCACCAACATGGCCGGCCGTGGTACGGATATTAAACTTGGCCCCGGTGTTAAAGAAGCCGGAGGCTTGGCCATTATTGGTACCGAACGCCACGAGAGCCGCCGTGTAGACCGCCAGCTGCGTGGCCGTGCAGGCCGCCAGGGCGACCCTGGTACTTCACAGTTCTTCGTATCGCTGGAGGATGACCTGATGCGTCTCTTCGGTTCTGAGCGTATCGCTTCACTGATGGACAAAATGGGCCATAAAGAAGGCGAAGTGCTGCAGCATAGCATGATCACAAAATCCATCGAGCGTGCGCAGAAGAAAGTAGAAGAAAATAACTTCGGCATACGTAAGCGCCTGCTTGAATACGATGATGTGATGAACGCTCAGCGTGACGTCATTTACAAACGCCGCAGGCACGCCCTGTTTGGCGACCGCCTGGCTATCGACCTCGATAACGCAATGTATGATGTATGTGTTGACCTGGCTACGCAGTTTGAAGAGTCACGTGATTTCGAAGCATTCCGTATAGAGGCAATGAAACACCTTGCAGTAGAACCGGAAGGTATCACTGCAGACGAATTTGCAAAAGGCGACCTCGCAGCGGTGGGTGATAAACTATACCACCATGTGAAAGATTTCTACACACGTAAGATGAATGCCCTGCGCGAACACATCGCTCCTACGCTGGGGCAAATACTGGCAGAGAACGGCGACCGTGTGGAGAACATCGTGATACCATTCACAGACGGTATGCGCGGCCTGCAGGTTTATGCTAACCTGAAGGCTTCTGTTGAGCAACAGGGCTTGCCCGTGATACAAACACTGGAGAAGAGCATGACGCTGGCGCTGATAGACGATGCGTGGAAAGACCACCTGCGTGCAATGGACGATCTGCGCAATTCAGTACAAATGGCATCGTACGAACAGAAAGACCCGCTGTTGATATATAAGTTCGAAGCGTTCAACCTGTTCAAGCAGATGATGCTGGAGACCAACAAGACCATTGTATCCTTCCTGATGCGTGCAGGTATACCAATGCAGGCAGAGCAGCCGCAGGCTACACAGGATGCACCGCCTCAAACGGACATGAGCCAGATGCGGGTGAATAAAGATGAGGTGGATGCCGCAGGCCAGGACTATGGCGCTGATGAACATGATGTTTACGACAACAGGGACACTGCAGTAAGGCGCACACCGGTGCAGGCAGGCCCCAAGATAGGACGCAATGACCCCTGCCCCTGCGGCAGCGGTAAGAAATATAAGTCCTGCCATGGCAGAGGCTTATAATATCAAAATGTGAAAATGTTAGAAATGCACAACCTAAGTTGTGCATTTTCTTTTTACTTTTGACCCTTGAACAGACAAATATCAATGAAACGTAACTACACCATTCTATTAGCGGCAGGACTTATCATTATAACCGCAGCCATGCGCATTTTCAATGCTGAAATGCACATTTACAATATTTGGGGCGTTACCGCTCTCGGTTTGTTCAGCGGGGCTATGGTAAAGGACAAACGCGTTGCGTTCCTGTTTACATTGCTGGCGCAACTTTCGTCAGATCTGTATTTCGAGTTTTTCACCACTACCCCTGGCTTTTACGGTATCGAGCAAATATTTACATATGCCTCTCTGATGCTTGTAACGCTGATCGGTACAAAAATGGGTCAGCCAAAGGCGCTTAAAGTGCTGGGCTTTACACTGGCTGGCTCTACCATCTTCTTCCTGCTGAGCAACATGGGCGTGTGGGCGTCTATCCAGTTTGGCCGTGTTGATCTTTATGGTTACGGCAAAGGACTGAGCGGATTGGCGGCCACTTATGCAGCGGCCCTTCCCTTCTATAAAAGCGAAGTAGCAACTCAGTTGTTCCTGAATACTTATGTAGGTGACATTATTTTCGGCGGCGTGTTATTCGGTGTTTATGCCCTGGTACAACAGGTCATCGGCAAACGCGAGCTGCAGAAAGCAAGAACTAACTGATCAGTTTCTTATACATATTATCGAATGAGGCTGTCTCAAAGGTTTGAGTCAGCCTTCTTTGTTTTTCACCCTTTGGCATTCTAATAGGCTGTATGAATAGTCAAACCTTGCTCGCGGTTGCCGCCACAAGCAAGGTTTTGTTGCCACGACCTTTAGATCGTGGAAAGTCGAATTGAATCAATCGGCTTGAGCCAAACCAGCCGGTTAAGAGAAGGGTTCGGCTACAGCCTTTCGTGTTTTCCAGTATAAGATACAGAAAGCTGCCGGACTTGATATTCATAAGGACGAGATCGTTGCGGTGTTATGATCGTTTAAACGAGGACAGTCTCCACTAGGTTAACTAACCGAGCTTTGGTGGATTTTCGGGCGGAAAATATCCCGTGTTCAAATTGGTTCGCAATCCAAACTTACGCTATGCCTATATTTTTCATCTATACCGTGTGAAAATTTATGATTTTTATGTAAATTTGATATTATAATTGTCTGAACAAACTTATGGAACCAGGAAATGAACAGAATTTATTCATATGCCAACGTTAATATGTAGCATCGGACGATTCCCAATAAACTTGGAGAATTCACGCAGCGACAACAACGATTATCAATTTAAACGGACATCATATGAAGCCAAACAAGCGCCAGGCGGGCATTTACAGCCAAAATGACGCACCATTGACGCATGGTTGCCGCTTGAAAAACGCTGAACCCGACAACTTTTATTATCATTTTCGGGGCAATTGTTAGAAATCAAACGATATGCCAAAACCAGTAACAATCTGTAACAGTTTCAGGCCAAAAACCGCTCCTGGCAGGCCTTTAGGGCGAAGATGATGATAAGCGGGCGCGACAGTTCCTATAACTCAATTTCTTATTCTAAAACTGCAAGCTTT
>CAMPKG010000247.1 GCA_946887085.1 uncultured Sphingobacteriales bacterium | reverse complement strand
CTCAAGGATCGCACCGGAAAAAGAAGAGATCGTTACCTACCACAATGGTGGGCAGCCGGTTTTCGATCAGTACGGCGTTACCAAACAGGTAAAATCATCGTTCGGCAAAACGGTGAACCTTTCAAGCGGTTCTTACCTGATCATTGAGCATACCGAAGCGCTGCATGTCATCGACGTGAACAGCGGTACGCGTAGCGCAGATTCAGGACAGGAACAAAATGCGCTGGCTACCAACCTGGAAGCGGCGCAGGAAATATGCAGGCAGATGCGCCTTCGCGACCTTGGCGGTATCATCATCATCGACTTCATCGATATGAAGCTGCCGGACAACAAGAAGAAATTGCTGGAAGCCATGGAAGAATACATGGCCAACGACCGTGCAAGACATACGGTACTACCCATATCCAAATTCGGGTTGATGCAGATAACGCGCCAGCGTCTGCGTCCAGAATTAAATATATCGACCGCTGAAGTTTGTCCTACGTGTAAAGGGACTGGTAAGATCGGCCCGAGCATCCTGATTGCAGACGATATTGAAAAGGATCTTCAATACCTCATCAACCAGGGCCACCGCAAGCTGGCGTTGCATGTACACCCGATATTGGGAGCATATCTCACCAAAGGTGGCATCTTCAAATCGCTGCAATGGAAATGGTACTGGAAATACAAAATGAAGGTGCAGATCGTTGTTGATAACAACTCGCCAATTACGCACTATCATTTTTACGACCGCAAAACTGACGACCTGATTAAGCTATAAAAAATCAAAACGGGACCGGAAGGTCCCGTTTCTTTTTATCCACCCTCAGCTTGAAAAAAAAAGTCTTGAGGATATTCAGGGGTAATGGAGCCTAATTGATATTGATGTTGCCTACAACAGCTTCCTCTTTAATGAACACATAGTTCTTGCCGTTCTTTGTTACCTGAGACCAGCGGAAAGGACATACTTCAAATACCGCGCTGTTATCTGAAACAACGGACAGGCTTGACAGATCGCCTGCGCTTATCGTTACCGTTCCGGCATTTGCAGCGAAGCTTTTCGTAACGTTCGCGCTGCCGCTTGCGATAACAACATAAACGGAGTCTGCACCGGTCAGCGAGCTATTATTAAATGTCAGCGTAACACCATTGGACTTGGTGATAGATGTTGGCATGTTGCCGATGTATTTAGGAAAGGTAGAGTTGTCGTTGTAGGTGAAAGCGGTTACAGCACTGCTGCTGCCAACATTCCAGTTAGAGCCTGATGAGAAGTCCAGGTCGTCGGGGGTAGCGCCTGCATAAGCCCATTTGAAGTAAGAGAGGTCCTGCTTTTTCTCCAGGTCGTTGCTATTCACGGATACAGTACCTGCATCAACCTTGGTTGAAGAGCCGGCATTATCGTAAAAAATAGCCATTCCCATCTCCGACTCCATAGTTACCGGCATGGGCGCACCCATTGGCTGGGTAGAGTATTTCATCTTCAGGCTGATGAGCGCACCGCTCAGGTTATTGCCTGATGGCGCCGGCATTACCGGCTGAGGGCCTGCGGTAGTGGGGGTAGTTGGATTAGTTGGCGTGGTAGGAGTAGTTGGAGTTGGTGTTTCCGTCTTGTCGCACGATGCAAAGCCAAGCAGCATCGTAAATACGGCGGCTGTATAAACTAGTTTTTTCATTTTAAGTGGTTTTAAGTGGATAGTGCAAAACTACTCTCGCGCCTGGCATCACCCAATACACAAACAAGGGTATTTTTCTATACGTGCCAGTACGGATGACCAGGGAGGGGAGCGTTAGATAAGTTGCTTTCCCAAGGCGTATTTCAGCAAGCCAACGATGGTCTTGTTATTGGTCTTGCGGAGCATGTTCTTGCGGTGGGTTTCCACCGTGCGCTCACTGATGAAAAGTGTATTGGCTATCTCCGCATTGCTCAATTCCTGTGAGATGAGCTTCAGTATTTCGAGTTCGCGTTCTGTAAGTCTTGGTTCTTCGGGCTGCTCCAGTTTGCGTTGCTGTTGTACCACAAGAGCAGTTATCTTTTCCGAAACTTCGGAAGAAAAATACATCTTGCCTGCGTTCACCATCCTGATAGCATCCATCAGTTCCTTATCATTCACGTTCTTCAACAGGTAACCCGAAACCCCGGCTTCTATCATTTCCATGATGTGAATGGCATCGTCGTACATGGAAAGCGTGATCACGTGTATGTGGGGATAAAATTCCTTTATCTTTTTAGTGAGCTCCTGCCCGTTCATACCGGGCATGTTGATGTCCACGAGCGCAATCTGAGGTTGGGTTTCTTTCAAATCGTCGAACAGTGTTAGGCCGTTATCGTACAGTCCGCATACTTCGATGTCGGGCTGTTTCTCCAGCATGGCATTTAAGCCATCCAGCAGTATATGGTGATCATCGGCAACAACTATCCTGATCTTGCTCATACGCCCGAAATATCAGCCAAATTATAAAAGAAGCCTATACAATTCAAGTAACGGGAAAAAATTCAGCACCATAGACATATGAATTAGTTGTATGTTTGTGTTTGCCCCAATTTTATTGCGTGCGCCTGACGTTTTTCCTATTCGTGTTTCTGTTGCCGGTTGCTCTTTGCGCGCAAACCGTCATACGCGGCAAGGTCAGTAATAAAAACACAGAAATGGTACCATTTGCACAGGTAATACTGTATTCACTTCCGGATAGTACCGTAATGGCAGCAGAACTGACCGATAGCGCAGGTACATTTAATATCAATATCCCTGCAATAGAAAAAACACTACTGTTGCGCGTTGCTACCATCGGTTACGAACAATATTTTTCTACCGATGTTAAGGGGCGAAACAACATCGACATTGTTCTAAAGGACGATGCATTTAAACTGAAAGGCATCTCGGTGATTGCAAAAAGGCCTTTGCTGGAACGTCGTGCTGACAGGACGATATTCAATGTTTCAGGCAGTATTGCTGCTATCGGCGCCGATGCTTACGAATTACTGAAACGTGCGCCGGGTGTGCGAGTATCAGAGAATAACGGTATCAGTCTTGTAGGGAAAAGCACCGTGAGTGTGATGATAGATAACAAACTTCAGCAACTCGGTGCAGCTGAACTCGCTGCCTTGCTTCGCTCAATGCTGGCCGACAATATAGATAGAATCGAAGTAATCACAGCACCGCCAGCGCGATATGAAGCACAGGGGAATTCTGGCATCATTAATATAGTTACCAAACGATCTCGTAAAGACGGTCTTAATGGCAATGTAACGGTAGGATATCAGCAGCGGTTCCGCCACAGCAAACGTTTCGGTGAGAATCTGAACTTTCGGAAGGGCAGGGTAAACATATTTAGTTCGGGCAATACCAATTCATTTGACTTCCAGTCCACGCAGAGGATAACAGTACCTTATGCTACACAGGTGCAATCACAGGTGTTAGAACAAAGGAACCGGCCATTGTATAACCGTTATCAATTGGGGATTGATGTTGATCTGAGTCCGAACTCTGTTGTTGGTATGCAATATAGCTTTGGCGCTACTGACCGAAAGGCATTCCAAAACTATAACGCACCTGTTACTGTCATTTCCGAGAGCGCTGTCGACTCGATACTGCGCACCGTGGCTGGAGAGCGCGAGAAAGCAACAAGAAATGTAGTTAACGTGAATTATGAATGGCGCATAGATACGACAGGGCGAAAATTGAGCATCGACGCCGACTATTTCACCAGGCAGGAAAATGATGACCGCGATTTTGTTGCACAAACTTTTTTGTTTGATGGCGCAACTGCAAGCAATACCTCGTACAATCGTACGGTCGGCGGGCATGATCTCAAGATCAGATCGGTGAAAGCAGATGTTTTGTGGCCGGTGAAATTTGCTGAATTATCATTTGGTGGTAAACTGTCATCGATAACAACGAGGAGCGACAACAGGTTCGAATACCTGGCAGCTACCGGGTATGTGTTAGATACTACACGCACCAATTTGTTTGACTATACTGAGAATACCCAGGCGCTTTATGCCAGCGCATCAAAAAAATGGGATAAAGTAGAAACGCAGTTGGGCCTCCGTTTTGAGAATACACAAACTGAAGCAGTGTCGCGCTCTGTGGGATTAACAGTTCCCAACAATTATTTTCAGCTCTTCCCAACCGCATATCTGCAATACACACCTTCTGATGATCACTCGTTCAACATCAACTACAGCAGGCGGGTTGGCCGCCCGAGTTATGAAGAATTAAATCCTTTCAGGCAATATGGTACCGGTAATTCTTATGATGCGGGCAATCCTTTCCTGCAGCCGTCGTTCTATCATACCGTGGAGCTGAGCTATAGCCTGATGTCGAAATATACCATCACTGCATACACCGGGATAGTGGATAATATTCATGCGCGTATTTCGCATATTGATACGGCGACAAATACTTTTTACGTCACTACCGTCAATGCCGGATCTACTATTAATGCGGGCGCAAACATCACGCTGGTGTTTAACCCACAATCATGGTGGGAATGCAATGTGCAGGCCGATGGCTTTTACGACAGGCTGAACTCTAATTACTATAATTCGAAAGCTACGATAAACGGTCTGACAGCCTTCAGGGCACAAACAAATAATTCGTTCAACCTCAACAAACAAAAGACCTTACTTGCCGAGATGCAATTCGAATACAATTCAAGATTTCAGTATGATTTTGTAGTGCAAGGTTCTTATTATGTGCTGTTCGCCGGAGTAAAAGCACTGTTCTTCGATCAAAAACTAACTTTGGCCGCTAACTGCTCCGACATACTGCGCTCCGAGAAATATATATTTGAGAACATCTACAACCGCGTAAAGGAAAACAGTTACTACGATGCAAGGAACCTGCACATAACAGCAACCTGGAAATTCGGCAGCAATAAAATAAAGGCAAAGCGTCAGCGCGAAGTGAGCGACGAACTCAGGCGGGCGGAGTAGCAAGCAATCCCTGGAAAAAATTG
>CAMPKG010000246.1 GCA_946887085.1 uncultured Sphingobacteriales bacterium | reverse complement strand
GCACTAACTACCGCATCCGTCTCGAAGATCCGCGATCCATTCACAATGTCATCAACATGCGTTTGCTCGATTCCACACTGAGATCATTGATAAGACTGGCAGGAATTGACACAGGATTCATTTATGGCATACGCAAAAAAGGCGCTGCCGTCTTCGATCATGTATCAGGAAAAAGTACAGAAGAGCTGAACGCTTCTCCGCATAAAAAAGAACTATTCACCGACCGTGCGTTTACAAGACCTTATGAGCTGGTGTTATTTATCCGCAATAAGGATAACATTATCCTCGGCACACTCGCCTGGACGTTAGCGAGCTCAGGCCTTATCATTTTATTGCTGATAGCAGCCTTCATTTATTTCTTCAGAACAGTGATGGCGCAGAAAAAGCTTTCTGAAATGAAAACCGATTTTATCAACAACATGACACATGAGTTCATGACGCCTGTCACTAACATATCCCTAGCCATTGAAACGTTGGAGAAAAATAAGGAGCAGAAACGCTTTGCTGATAACGACCGCATTGTCGAGGTCATAGCCAGTGAGAATGCCCACCTGAAGGAAAATATCGATAAAGTACTGCAGGTAGCCGTGCTCGACAAAGGCAGTTTCGCGCTGAACCCTGTTCCGGTGAATATGCATACCGTGCTACAGCGCGTGGCGCGTAGTTTTGAAATCCCGGTGCAACAGAAAAAAGGACAGTTCATTTTTGAACTGCACGCGGGGGAACCTGTGATTGTTGCCGATGAAACGCATATCATCAACCTGTTCTACAACATTATCGATAATGCAGTGAAATATTCTTACGACGAAGGGTTAAAGATCACAATGCGCAGCGGCGTTGCCAACAAGAAATTATGGGTGAGCATTGAAGACAATGGCAAAGGAATTAGCGCCGAAGTACAAAAGAATATCTTCGACAAATTCTACCGGGGCTCCACCGGCAATGTACACGATGTGAAGGGGTTTGGCCTGGGTCTTACCTATGTGAAAAGCATAGCCGACGCACACCAGATCTCTATAGACGTAAAAAGCATTGAAGGAAAAGGAACAATATTCACTTTATGGTTCAACCAATGATTATGGATACACGATCTGCACGCATACTTGTGGTAGAGGACGACAAGAACCTCTCTTTCCTGCTGAGGAATAATTTAACGCAGGAAGGCTATTCCGTGGTATGTTGCGGCGATGGCATGAGCGGCTGGGCAGAATTCAATAACGACAGTTACGACCTCTGCATTCTCGATGTAATGCTCCCAAAGCAGGATGGCTTCACTCTTGCAGAGATGATACGTAAAAAGAACAGTACGGTTCCCATTCTCTTCCTCACTGCGCGCGTTATGAAAGACGATATTTACCGGGGGTTTGAGGCGGGCGCCGATGATTATGTTACCAAACCGTTTACCGCTAAAGAACTGTTATTTAGGATAAAGGCCGTGCTCAGGCGCACTGCCGCCACGCCAGGTTTACCGCCGGTTTCTATTTACCGCATAGGCCGGCTTGACTTTGACTACAACTCGCGCGAGATACGGGGCAACCACGTAAAGCGGCTGAGCACCAAAGAAAATGAACTGCTGAGGATATTCTGTGAAAGCCGGAATATGGTGATCAACCGCAGCAGGCTGTTGCTGGAGGTGTGGGGAAACGATGACTATTTCGTATCGAAGAGCCTGGATGTTTATATCACCCGCCTGAGAAAACTGCTGAATGAAGAGCCCAATATCAGCATACAGAACTACCATAGCGTTGGCTACAAAATGATAGAAAGGACAGCAGTTTAATATAAAACAGTAAGACAGCAATCACTGCTGCCTTACTTAATAACGCTATTATTCATAGCCGTCAACTTTACTTTTCAGGCTGTGCGAAACCGCCCGCACAGCCCGGTTATACTGCTTTGGTCAAGCCATATTTAGTGCACTACATCCCGCCTTCTGAACAGGCTGTAGATGAATAGAAGAAGTACAGATCCTCCTATAGCCAGCAAAAAACTACGGAAGTTGAACCCGTCTACATCGCCCCAGCCTAGCGCAGTGCCTATCCACCCGCCAACCACCGCACCGATAATTCCCAGTATTATCGCCAGCAACCAACCGCCGGGATCTTTACCGGGGTGCAGGGCTTTTGCTATCAACCCGGCTATCAGTCCAAACACGATCCATGCTAAAACTCCCATGTTCATCAAATCTTTAGTCATGGAAAAACTGGTAAAAACTATACCACGGTTAGCTACTATCCGTTAATTTAGATTTAAAATGGTCCGTTTCCATCAATACAAACCATGCATTGCGCTATCGGCTTACGTAAAGTGTTACTGGACACTGGAGCATAACTATATCCCGGACATCCCGGAATGCATTCTTCCGGATGGTTGTATTGAAATGATCTTTCACTATGAAGATAAATATCGCAGTACCATAAATGGTCATCTCGCAGACCAACCCGACAACATCGTTGTAGGGCAGATAACACAAGCCATTCACCTGCAGCCCACCGGCAAAACAGGAATATTGGCGATCAGGTTCTATCCCTGGGGGTTGTATGCACTCACCGGCATCCCCGCCGATGAACTTACCGACCGCTTTGCAGAAGCAGAAATTGTGTTGGGAAGGGAGTTGCGTGGCGTCAACCAACGGATCAGGGAGTGTAAGGCGGCAGAACGATTGAATATTGTCGAGCATTTTTTGCTCTCATTGCTTAGAAAACAAAAAAGATCCGTCGCGGAACAAGTTACACGAATCGCTCCTTTGCTCGGTCAACTGAAAAAAGCAGGAGGTAATACGCCCGTAGCAGAAATGGCTAACAGCGCCAACCTGAGCCTCAGGCAATTCAACAGGACGATCAATAAGATCACGGGTATATCACCCAAACAACTATCTCGTATAACCCGCTTACAGGGTTTCCTTCAAAAATATCAGCCATCTTCAGGACAGACACTCACGCATGTACTCTACGACTGTGGCTATTACGACCAGGCCCATTTCATACGTGAGTTCAAAGACATCTCCGGGAAAAACCCTTCTCAGTTCTTTGCTCAGAATAACGACATGGCAGAATTGATGCTGTCCTAAAAAAGTCCGATTTGTACAATCCCTTATAACCCGCTCTTCAGACTTTTACAAAAAAAACATTTATGAAAAACTGGATCAACTGGTTCGAGATACCTGTTAGCGATTTCAGCAGGGCGCAGAACTTTTACTGCGGAATTTTCGGGATTGAAATGCACGTTATGGAAATGATGGGCATGCAAATGGGCATATTCCCCACAGAAGACAATGGTAGCGGCGGCGCTATTGTAAAAGGTGATGACTATACGGCAGCGATGAACGGGACACTTATCTACTTGAACGGCGGCCACGACCTAAACAATGTACTGAACAAAATTGAAGCTCACGGCGGAAAAGTATTTATGCCTAAGACAATAATAGGTGAGGATATGGGATACTTTGCCATTTTTGCAGATACAGAAGGAAATAAACTTGCACTACATTCAATGAAGTAATTATGAAGAAGACCACAATTGCCGCAGGCCTGCTCGTTGCACTTGCATCCTGTGGTGAAAACACAACGAAAGAATCCGAAACTGCAACAGAGCACTCCGCAAAAGAATACCGGCTGGAAAAACTGCAATGGATACTCGGCGAATGGCAAATGGAATCGCCCGACGGCGTATTCGTAGAAAAATGGCAGAAAGAAACAGATACTTCTTACTCAGGGGAAGGTTCGTTGACCAATGCCAAAGGCGAAGTATTATTCAGCGAAAAACTGCGCCTGGAACAGCGCGGCAATGAGTTGTGGTATATCCCGACCATTGCATCGCAAAACAACGGGCAGCCTGTTCTATTCAAAGAAAAGACAATAGCGGACAACTCTGTAATATTCGAAAACCCGGAACACGATTTTCCGCAACGCATCATCTACGAAAAGCCTTCTGACACTACACTTACCGCTCGTATTGAAGGCAAACAAAACGGGAAGGATGCGAAAGAGGAATACAGTTTTCACAAAAAGCGTTAAAAACAAAATGTCCCGCCAGCGCGGGACATTTTTATAATAGTCGAATATACTACTAGTGATGATGGTGGTGAGCAGCATGCGCGTCCGGCAGCTTGAAGAATTCTTCCTCTGTTACTTCTTTCTCAGTAATAGTGAACTGTGATTCAAGATGCGTGAACAGTTTATCGAACAACAGGCGACGGTAAGTCTCGTCCATTGTTTTTTCATCTTTAGTTACCTTTTGCAGGTAGCTGTCCATCCACGGAGCATCAGCAGTATCGTCTGCACCCATACCGAAATAAGCCAGTACGCGTATCTTCACATCTTCCAGCACTTCTTCTTTGGATACATTGATGTTATTGTCGATGATCAGCTTATCTGATATCAGCGTCCAGCGCAGTTGATGGTCGAAGCCCGGGAATTCATGCTCTACTTCTGCCGCAGATTTTGGTTTTTCACCGCCTTCTTTCAGCCAACGTTTCAGGAAGTCTACAGGCAGCTGCAGCGGTGTCTGGTGTACCAGCAGCTCATACATTTCGTTCTGCAAGCGCTCGCGGCTGATGCGGTCATACTCTTTACTCAGCTCTTTGCGGATACGCTCCCTGAAAGCAGCCTCATCAGCTATCTCGTCGTTAGGAAACACCTGCGCATACAGTTCAGCGCCTAGTTCCTGCGGTATCAATTTAGCAACTTTCGTCAAGGTAAGCCTGTAGTAATTGTTTGCAGCTTCTTCAGTTGCTTTCAGCGGGTCTTTCATGAAACCTGCCAGCTCTTCATTAGTACAAACATCCGCAGGGCGAATAACGATCGAGTCGCCTGCTTTTTTACCCGCAAGCATTTCCTGCAGCTTAGCAGGGTATTTATCCAGCAGCGCAGTATCTTCTACCATTTGCGATTCGGGAGATACATTGCCTTCTGCATCTGAAGACTCGTATTTCACATAGATAACGCTATCCC